>JAICGQ010000200.1 GCA_025923035.1 Pyrinomonadaceae bacterium
ATGGGCGATCACGCGCGTTTTGCCTGAGCCTGCTCCGGCGAGGATCAGCAGCGGCCCTTCGGTGGCGAGTACGGCTTCGCGCTGTTGTTCGTTGAGTTGTGCTAGAAATTCCGAATCCACGAGTTTTGTTTTTTGCATTTAAGCACAAGCATGGAACTTCACAAAGTTTGACCGCAAGAAGCGGGTAGATCATCTGTTTACCTGGGTTTACCATAGCCACCGTGATTGAAACGAACGATCGAATGTGGCAAGCAGTGGCGGCGAAAGATTCGCGGTTTGACGGGCAATTTGTGTTCGCAGTGAGTTCGACACGAGTTTACTGCCGGCCGTCGTGCCCGTCGCGGCGGCCGCGTCGCGAGAACGTGACGTTCTTCGAATTGCCTGACGCGGCTGAGCAGGCAGGCTTTCGGGCGTGTTTGCGATGCGAGCCGCGACGCGCGCGCGTGGTCGATTCGCGGGTTGAGCTGGTGCAGCGCGTTTGTCGTTTTCTCGACGCGAGTCAGACCGAAACGGTGAAACTCGCCGATCTCGCAGCCGACGCCGGCGTCAGCACGTTTCATTTGCAGCGCACATTCAAACGCGTGATGGGTATCAGCCCGCGGCAGTATTTGACCGCCCGCAGATTTGGCAACTTCAAGACACTCGTTCGCGAAGGAGAACCGGTGACACAAGCGCTTTACGATTCAGGATTCAACTCGAGCAGCAGGCTTTACGAGCACGCGCCGGAGGAACTCGGCATGACGCCCGCGACGTACGGTCGCGGCGGTCGCGGAATTGGGATTAGTTACACGATCGCCGCGTCGCCGTTGGGCCAACTTCTGGTTGCGGTGACCGAACGTGGCGTGTGTGCCGTGCGCATGGGCGACACGGATGCGGAGCTCGAAAAAGATCTGCGCGCGGAGTTTCCGGCAGCGACGATTCGTCGCGACGATGCGACGTTGCGTGAACCCGTCAAAAAGATTCTCAACCATCTCAGCAACAAAGAACCGCAGCTCGATCTGCCGCTCGACATTCGATCGACTGCTTTTCAACGTCAGGTGTGGGAGAAGTTGCGTGCGATCCCGTACGGTCAAACCGTTTCGTACGGCGACGTGGCGAAGTCGTTAGGTAAACCGGGCGCGGTGCGCGCTGTCGGCCGCGCGTGTGCGACGAATCCGGTTGCGCTGGTGATTCCGTGTCATCGCGTCGTGCGCGAAGATCAGAGTCTTGGCGGCTATCGCTGGGGGTTGGATCGCAAACAAAAATTGCTCGCTCACGAACGGAAAAATGGGTGAAAAAACTGCGGCCCTTTTTGTCTCGTCGTTACGCGTTACATGGTTGGCGGGGGCAAACGGGGCAACGTGGGAGGGCACGCATGGGGAAGCAGTGCCGCACCCGTTTGCCCCGAGGGGATCGTCGGTTTAGTTATTTGGGGCTTGAGGTGCAAACCGCGCTCTAATCCCGGCGCGGGTGAGATACCAGCAGGAGAGCGCTGTTGCAATCACGACCATGCTGGTCCAAATGTAGTAGTCTTGCGTTGAGCCGTACCGGAAGGTTTGGTTGTAGGCGATGATGCCCAAGTGTACAAACACGAGCGCCGGCATCAATCCCAGCCACATGATCCGGCCCCAGTTCCTCAACAACAGCACTCCGATCGCGGCAACTATCACAGAAATCCCAAAGAGAAAGTCCCAGGTGACGAACAACGACTTGGAGACAAACATCTCCTGAGTGCCTCGCGTGCGCACAAAATTGAGAATGCCGGCAATAATCACGCCTTCGAGCAAATAGGCAGCGCCCAAGATCACGCCGAAGACTCCAAACAATCTAACGAGCATGCGGTTTATTCCACTGTGACTGACTTCGCCAGGTTGCGCGGTTGGTCCACGTCGCAACCGCGGCGTACCGCGATGTGATAGGCAAGTAGTTGCAAGGGAATGATGGAGAGGATCGGCGACAACAGATCGCTCGAAGCAGGGATCTCGATTACGTGATCCGACACCACTGACGACATCGTGTCGCCTTCGGTCAGGACCGAAATGACAATACCTTCGCGAGCTTTTACTTCTACGATGTTCGAGTGCGTTTTTTCGTAACGCAGTTCGGAAGCGCGATTGTTCTCTTCGCGCGTGTTAATGAAGAGCACCGGCAGACGCTCGTCAATCAGAGCGTTTGGACCATGCTTCATCTCGCCGGCCGGGTAACCTTCGGCGTGAATGTAGGAGATCTCTTTCAACTTCAAAGCGCCTTCAAGGGCGACAGGGAAGTTGATACCGCGCCCGAGGTAGAGAAAGTCAGTCGAGCGGAAAAACTCTTTCGAAAGTTCCTCGATACCGTCGGAGTCGTTGAGCAGGTGTTCGAGTTTGACCGGCAGTTCGGCCAGTTCCTGTGCGTGAAATCTCGCCTCGTCTTCCGTCAACGTGCCACGGACTTGTCCGAGATACAGTCCGAGCAGGTACAGCGCGATCATCTGGCTCGTAAACGCCTTCGTCGATGCGACGCCGATCTCCGGACCAGCGTGCGTCAGGATCGTTCCATCAGCCTCGCGCACGATCATCGATCCCTGCACGTTGCAAATGGCCAGCACGCGCGCGCCGAGCTCTTTCGCTTCACGCAGCGCGGCGATCGTGTCGGCTGTTTCACCGGATTGTGAAATGACGAGCAGCAACGTCTTCTCGTCCATTACCGGATCGCGATAACGAAACTCGGAAGCGTAATCGACGTCGACCGGTACGCGCGCGAGCTGTTCGATCATGTACTTGCCGGCCAGTCCCGCATGCCAGGACGTGCCACACGCAGCGATCTTGATCGACGTGAAACGTTTGAAGTCGGCCTCGGTGATGTTCGCCATCTCGTCGAGAAAGACACGCCCTGTGTCGAGCGAGATGCGGCCCTGGACCGTGTCGCGTACGGCGCGCGGCTGCTCGTAAATCTCCTTGAGCATGAAATGCTTGAAGCCGCCCTTTTCCGCCATGATCGGATCCCACGTGATCCGCTGAATCGACGGCTGGACCGTGTTGCCTTCGAAGTCGATCACGCGCACGGCGTCTTTGTTGATGACCGCGAGCTCGCCGTCGCCAAGAAAGAAGACGTCGCGTGTGTGGTGCAGGATCGGTGGAATATCTGACGCGACGAAGAACTCACGATCGCCGAGTCCGATGACCACCGGCGGGCCCTGACGCACCGCGATGATCGTGTCGGGCTCGTCGGCGTTGATGATCGAAAGCGCGAAGATGCCGCGCAGTTCGGTTGCCGCCGTGCGCACTGCTTCTTCAAACGTCAGGTTATGGCGCAGATGTTCCTCGATCAGGTGCGCTATGATCTCGGTGTCGGTTTCGGTGACGAAGCGGTGATCCGTGTGGCGCAGACGCTCTTTGAGTTGCAGGTAGTTTTCGATGATGCCATTGTGGACCACGACCACGCGTCCGGTGCAATCGCGATGCGGGTGCGCGTTCTCTTCGGTGGGGCGTCCATGCGTGGCCCAACGCGTGTGGCCGATGCCGTAAGTGCCGTCGAGCGGGCTGAGACGGATCGTCTCTTCGAGATTGCGCAGTTTGCCTTCAGCGCGCCGAATTTCCAGCTCGTGACCTTCGTTCACGACCGCAATGCCGGCGGAGTCGTAACCGCGATACTCGAGCTTCCGCAGCCCTTCAATTATCAGCGGCACGACCTGTTTGTTACCTACATACCCAACAATTCCACACATAGTTTTTCAAATGATTCCAGAATCTATTTCAGCTTCTTTTTCACTTCCGCCGGAACACCCGCAACGAGTGAATCAGGCGGTACGTCTTTCGTCACAACCGATCCGGCGGCGGTCATCGAACGAGCGCCGACGGTGACGGGCGCGACCAGCATCGTGTCCGAACCGATCTTAACATCGTCTTCGATGATCGTTTCGTGCTTGTGCTTGCCGTCGTAGTTGCACGTGATCGTGCCCGCGCCGATGTTCGTTCGCTCGCCAATCGTAGCGTCTCCCAAATACGTCAGATGCATCGCCTTCGTGCCACGTTTCAGGCGCGACTTCTTCACTTCGACGAAATTGCCCACCGTCGCCTTATCTTCGAGCGTTGCGTTCATCCGGAGATGCGCAAACGGTCCGATCGAACAGTTCGAACCGATTTCCGAATCGACGATGATCGAGTGGTCTTTCACGGTCACGTCGTTTCCCAGACGCGAGTTTGTGATGCGCGCGCCGGAACGGATCACACAGCTTTCGCCGATCACGGATTTGCCTTCGATTGAGACGTCGGGGTAGATGATGCAGTCGGGGCCGATCTTCGCTTCGGGACCGATGTAGGCATGCGACGGATCGATAAACGTCACGCCGGTTTCCATCATCAATCGTCGAATCGTGTTACGCCGCAGCAGGTTTTCAAACTCCGCGAGTTCGGCGCGCGTGTTGATTCCGGAAACTTCGCGCGGATCGTCGTGAAGATAGACACTCACGCGACCGCCCAGCGAAAGAATGATCTCGGCGACGTCCGTCAGGTAGTACTCGCCTTGTTCATTAGCCGGCTCGACGCGTCGCAACGCTTGAAACAAATCGCGCGCTTCGAAACAGTAGATGCCACTATTGATCTCGCGGATTTGTCGTTGCTCGGGCGAGGCGTCCTTGTGTTCGACGATGCGCGCAAACGAACCGTCGTCATTGCGGACCATGCGCCCGTAGCCCGTCGGATTTTGCAGCTCGACGCTGAGAATCGTGCAAGCTGCGTCAGCCTCGCGGTGTTGTGCGATCAGCTTTCGAAGCGTTTCCGCCCGGATCAGCGGGACGTCGCCTGACAACACCACTAACAGCGAATCCGAGTTTTCCAGGAGTTTGCGCGCAGATTCGACCGCGTCGCCAGTCCCGCGCTGCTTCGCCTGAATGGCGAAACTCGCGAGTTCACCAACCGCGTCAAGCACGGCCTTCTCGACTTCTTCCGCTTGATGACCAACCACGACGAGAATCGTCTGCGGATCCAACTCCTGCGCGGTCTTCACCACGTGGGTAATGAGCGGCAACCCGCCGAGTTCGTGCAGCACCTTGGCGCGCCGCGACTTCATTCTCGTCCCCAGCCCAGCCGCGAGAATCACCACACTCAGTTTGTTGTTATTGGACAAGAAGAGTCTCCGAGGGGGTTTCATACGGCGACGGTCGCGTGCGACAGCGCCTGCTTGCGGCAGTTCAGTACAACCTGTGCGAGACGATTCGAATGATGACGGACCTTTTCGCCTTCGTAGAGCAGATTCGCGCGCATGACCTCTGTCGTCTGGTCGAGCGCGTCATCAATCGCCTCGTCGATTCCGATCTGATAAGCGCCCTCAGCGGCGTAACGTTCCGCCTGTTCGCTGGTGATGCGGCGGTTATTCACGACGACGAAATCGAAATGAATCTCGGGCGCGTACTTCCTGACCGCTTCGAGATGCTCGCGTGCGGTGTAGCCGTCGGTCTCGCCCGGTTGCGTCATCAGGTTACTGACGAAGATCTTCGTCGCTGAACTCTCGCCGATCACGCGCGCCACTTTCGCCACCAAAAGGTTCGGCAGGATGCTTGTGTAAAGCGAACCGGGACCGACGGTGATGATGTCCGCAACGCGAATCGCGTTGAGTGCCTGCGGCAGCGGCAAACATTGCTCGGGTTCCAGATGCAAACGACGAATCGGAACTTTCGAAGCGGAGATCTGTGTTTCACCGCGAACGATCGACCCGTCCTCCAGCTCCGCCACCAAACGAACGTCGCTCAGCGTCGCCGGAAAGATGTGTCCCTTGCTCGCGATAACTTCCGACGAGAGCCTAATCGCTTCAGTGAAGTCTCCAGTGACTTCCGTCAACGCGGCCAAAAACAGGTTGCCAAAACTGTGCCCGCCGAGTTCGCCATCACCACGAAAGCGATGACGAAAGAGGCGTGAAATCAGGTTTGCATCTTCTGACAGCGCGATCATGCAGTTGCGGATGTCACCCGGCGGCAGCATCTGCAACTCGTCGCGCAGTCGTCCGGAACTCCCGCCGTCGTCAGACACCGTGACGATCGCCGACAGGCTGTCTATCCAAAGCTCATCGTCAGTCTTGCCGACTAACTGCTTGAGACCGGCGAGCATCGTCGACAGCCCGGTGCCGCCTCCGATGGCTACAAGTTTTTGACCACCTGTGATTGTTTGCAAATCAAACTCCCGGTAACACGGATCAAAAGCCAACTCATATTACCGTGTTTTGAGACGTACTAGGAGGGGTTAGAGAAGATCAGACGATCGAAGTCCGGATCGTTGCGAAGGGGGTTCAGGTCGTGATCGTGCTGGGCACGGACACGAAGATTGGGTTGAATGGCGAGCGCGCGTTGGAGCGACTCGAGCGCGAGATCAATAGAACCCAAACGCGCGCGGGTAGCAGCGAGTCCGTAGTGAATGTGCGCTGCTTCGGGTTCACGCTTGAGTGCTCGTTCGAACATCTCCTGCGCGGCCACATACTCGCCCCGGTTCAGTTCGATGACTCCGCGATCGTAAAGCGAGTCAGCGTCGCGCGGCAGCATGCTTTCCGTCCGCAGCCGTGATTCCGCGATCGCCAGGTACGTGCGTGCGCGAGCGGCTACTTCGGAAACCTGTGAATACTTATCGACCAGGATCCGAAACTGGTTCCGAGCCTCGGCAAAACGTCCTCTGACAAACTCTTTATGAGCACGTTCGAACGCACCCAGTGCGGCCGACTCATCAATCGTAGGTTGCCGCGGCGCAGGGGGTGCGGTTTGCGTGGGTCTAACTGCTCTCACGGCTGCGAGCTTGTGCGTCTTTTTGACTCTCGAAACCGTCAGTTTCTTGGCCGCAGTCTTACGAGCCGCCGGCTTCGGCGCCGGTCTTCGGGCTTTTGCCGTTGCCTTCGGCTTAGCCGCAGCTTTCCGCGTAACTGCTTTGCGGGCGGCGGGTTTTGCGGCGGCAGCACGTTTGGCCTTCGGTTTAGCCGCGGTAGCCTTCGCTTTAACAGCGCGCTTCGCGGTTTTTGCCGGAGCTTTTTTTGACTTTGAACGTGTAGGGGACCGTCGCAAGCCTTTTGTGAGACTGCTACTCATGGGTGGAATCTCAAAAGGCTGCTCACCCTGTAGCGAGCAGCCGCTGGAATCGCCCGCAGCTTACCACAGGCCCGCCTCTAAATCAACGAACACAAGTATTTGCGGGTGCTTTAAGGTCTCCCGACACGGTCCATTTTGATAAATGTGCCAAGAAAGAAAAACACTTGATGCCTCTGTTTAGCTATGTTAAAGTGCGTTTGGCTTATGGAGGTCTGAAGCACCTCGGCACTTAGCCCCAACCGAATAAGTAACCTCTTTAGTTCCGAAATTTGCGATAGCGAAGCAGGCGCTTTCGGGTTCACTCTCCAGGTAGACATTCCCGCCCGGTCTTCAACAACGAGTCGCATAATGGCAGATACACCAATCCTGTTGCGCGAGCAACAATACCACCAGATAAAAGCCGTCCTGGCCCGGCTGCGGATGGATTCGTCGGCGAAGGTGGTCTTCCTGGTGGACAAAGATGGTCAGGAGATCGCTTCCCAGGGCGAAGTGGGAAATCTTGACACAACCAGTCTGGCGTCTCTCGCAGCCGGCAACGTCGCCGCTACGGGAGGGATGGCGCAGCTCATCGGCGAGAAGGAATTCCCGACGCTTTCCCACGAAGGTGAGAAAGAGAGCATTCACATTTCCGTCATTGGCAGGCTCCTGCTGGTAATCGTGTTCGACGACCGTTCCAGCCTGGGCCTGGTCAAATTGCGAAGCAAGCAAGTCTCCCACCAGCTAGCGACCATGTTTGAAGAGATCGCGGCTGGAGATTTTGACGACGATTCGCCCTTTGCCGGGATTACCGACGAGGACATCGACAGTCTCTTTAGCTAACGGCATGCGCTATGACCTTTATTAATTACGCTTCCAGAGAAATCAACTGCAAGATCGTCTACTACGGCCCAGGTTTGTGTGGTAAGACGACCAATTTGCAGTACATCTTTGATTCGACCGCCCCGCAGGCGCGCGGTAAGTTGATCAGTCTGGCGACTGAAACTGATCGCACGCTGTTTTTCGACTTTATGCCGCTCGAGTTGGGTACCGTGCGCGGTTTCAAGACGCGCTTTCACCTGTACACAGTGCCGGGTCAGGTGTTTTATGACGCGTCGCGCAAACTGATTTTGAAGGGCGTTGATGGCGTGGTGTTTGTGGCCGATTCGCAGGAAGAGCGCATGGATGCGAATATCGAGTCGTTGTACAACCTCGAAGAGAATTTGCAGTCGCAGGGTTATGACCTGATGAAAATCCCGTACGTGCTTCAGCTCAACAAGCGAGATCTCGGGAATATCGTGCCGGTTGAGGATCTGGCGGCGGAGTTACAGAGAAAAGGCGAGCCGGTAGTTGAAGCAGTTGCTGCGACGGGTGTCGGTGTGTTCGACACGTTGAAGGCGGTGGCGAAACAGGTTTTAACTGAATTGCGTAAGGGCTAATTTGGGTTTCATCCGCGTTTGAGACACGAATCTAATCGAGCGACTTGAGCATTAACAAGCCGTCCCCGCCATTGGAATAATACTTCGGAAGTGTTTGGGAGATTGTGTAGCCGAGACTCTCGTAGAGTTTCTGTGCCGGTGTGTTTAGGGTCCTGACTTCCAGCCGCACGAGCCTCACGTTTCGCTTGCGGAACGCTTCTTCGACTTCGTTCATCAATCGCTTCGCCAGATTGCGGCGCCGGTGCTCGGGCGCGACGCCAACCGTCGTGACGTGTCCAGTACGATCAGGTTCGACCAGCCCGATGACGAAGCCCGCCATCACGCCCCCTGAAGTCACAGCACGAAACGAAACAGACTCAGGAGCGGTCAACAGGTAGTCGAACGTCTCCTTGCTGTACGCCTCGCCATCGATGAAGCAACGCTGATCGAGCCGCCAGCACTCCTCGAGCTGCGAGATGGTGAGCGGCCGGATGTCGTAACTCATCCCCCACGAAGGCGTAGCAGTCTTCGCTTTCTTTTCAGGCTCGATCGGCGGGTCGGACTGCGACAACCAGCGGGAGCGAAATTTCTTTAGTACAGCCATAACCTTTGCGTCGCCGCTAGTTTACCGTTTTCCAGA
>JAICGQ010000201.1 GCA_025923035.1 Pyrinomonadaceae bacterium
ATCTTCGAGGTGTTTCAAGAGAGTGGACGGCTCGCCGCGACGCATGTAATCGGATACTTCCGTTCCGAACCGACCGCGACCGCAACAGTGCTCGCGCGTTTCGAAGACGGCAGTCCCGCGCTGGTGGAGTCGCGCAGCGGCAAGGGTCGCGTGTTGCTCTTCACTTCCTCTCTTGGTCCAAGCTGGAACGATCTGCCGTTGACGCCGCTTTACTTGCCGTTCATTCATCAGATGGTCCGGTATGCCGGCGCCCGTGAAGAGAACGCGTGGTACGGCTTGGGCCAGACGTTTACTGTGCGCAAGGAAACGAACGGACAACTGCCGCCAGTCGATACGCCAGCCGGCGCGCGACTCTCCGAAGGACGCAACACGCCTGACGGCGATCTGCTGGTCACGGCGCGCGAGCTGGGTTTCTACCGCTTGCGCTACAACGATCAGCCGGGTTTTGCCGCCGTCGATACGGACGGCGCGGAAGGCGACTTCACGAAGTTGAACTTCGGTGAGTTCGTCGCGGGTGTCACCGGTGGCACAGGCGCCGGTGAAGGCACCAACGCAAGTCGAAACGCGAGCGGCGAGGAAGTTGAAGGACGGCAGAGGGTCTGGTGGTCGCTGCTGTTGCTTGCGCTATTGCTGTTACTGGCTGAATCCGTATTGGCGCGGCGAACAAAAATGGTGAAAATGGTCGGGTAACGATAGGGGGGTACCGCAATGAGCCCTGAAACGAACCTGTTGCAGGATCTGCTACGCAAAGCAAGATCGCGGCGGCAACTTTTGCTTACACTGCGAGGAGTGGCGATCAGTCTCTGCGTGGTCGCGGGCGTCCTGCTGCTGACCGGCTGGGCCGCCCATCGCTATCGCTACAACGGCACGGCGCTGATCGTCCTGCGCGCCGGTGCGCTGCTCACCTGCCTGGCTACGATCTATTTCGCACTGGTTCGTCCTCTCGTCAAACGCATCAGCGATGCACGACTCGCTCGTCTCATCGAAGAACGCACATTCGGCACTGAAGACCGGCTCGTTACCGCAGTCGAATATGCAAACGGCGACGCAAAAGGTATCTCGCCGGCGATCGTCAACCGGCTCTACCGCGACGCGAACGACGTCTCGGCAACACTCGACGTTCGCAACGTCATTCGCCGCTCGCGTCTGCTGATGTACGGCGGCGCGGCGCTCGCGAGTCTGTTGTTATTCGCCGGTGTGTTGAAGTGGGGCCCCCGCGAGATCTCCGAAGGTGTGGCCCAACTCGTGACTCCGACAACCATGGCGGCATCCGCGAACGCCATGAGTATCAAAGTCAAACCCGGCACTGCTCGCGTTCCGAAAGGATCCGATCAGGACATTCTCGCCACGCTCGTCAACTTCGATTCGCAGACGGTAACCGTCTTCGCGCGGCCCTTGGGTTCGAAAGACGACTTCCAGGGCCAGGTGATGGAACCGGCCAAAGCGCGCAGCGATTTTCGTTTCTCGATCTTCAACATCCAGGACTCGATGGAATACTTCGTCGAGTCGAACAGCGTTCGCTCGGAAGTTTACAAACTCAACGTCGTCGATCTGCCGTACGTCAAACAACTCGATCTGACACTCAACTTCCCGGCGTTCACAAATCTTCCGACTAAGACCATCGAAGACGGCGGCGACATCGCGGCGTTGAAAGGAACGACCGCGACGATCGTTGCCAAACTGACGGGCAAAGTGCGTGCGGCGCGCATCGTCTATCCCGACGGCAAGAAAGTCGAGATGAAACAGGGCAGTGACCCCGGCAGCTTTGTCGGCGAACTGACTGTCACGACCGACACGAGCTATTACATCGAGCTCGTCAGCACCGATGGCGAAGCATATCGCGGATCAAACGAGTACGACGTGTCAGTCCTCGTCGATCAAGCGCCGACAATCTCGTTCGACAAACCCGGCCGCGATCGGAAAGCGACGAACCTCGAAGAAGTGTTTACACAGGCGCGCGCCGAAGACGACTACGGCGTCGTCTCGATGGACCTGCACTTCTCCGTCAACGGCGGCGATGAGAAGAAAGTCAACCTGCAGCAACTAACGCGCGAGTCGGCGCGTTCACTCAGCGGCGCCTACACGTTCTTCCTCGAGGAATAC
Organism: Pyrinomonadaceae bacterium; assembly: GCA_025923035.1. Taxonomy (GTDB): domain Bacteria; phylum Acidobacteriota; class Blastocatellia; order Pyrinomonadales; family Pyrinomonadaceae; genus PSRF01. The sequence goes on from JAICGQ010000201.1 coordinate 2,104, forward strand.
GGGCTCAAACCCGGCGACTTCATTTCCTACTACGCGAAGGCCCGCGACGCGAGTAACGAATCCACCAGCGACATTTACTTCATCGAAGTGAAGCCGTTTGAGATGGAGTACAAGCAGGCGCAGCAACAAGGCGGCGGTGGCGGCGGCGGCGGTGGTGAGCAGGACCAGAACGCTTTGTCGCGCCGGCAAAAGGACCTGATCGCCGCGACGCATCGTTTGATTCGCGAAGGCGAAAAGTACACGGAGCAGGAACGCAAGGACGGTTATGAAGCAGTCGCCTCGGGTCAGGAAAAACTGCGCACCGACACGCTGGAGTTTCTCGATCGCATGGGCCGGCGACTCGGCGGTACTGACGGACAGAAACAGGTGGCCGAGATGGCGGAACATCTCCGCCAGGCGGCGAAAGAGATGGAAGGCGCACCGCCTCCGTTGAGAAAACAGACAGGCAAAGATGCGCTTCCGCCGGAGCAACGTGCACTGCAACGTCTACTCGCTGCCGACGCGATCTTCCGCGAAGTGCAAGTCGCTTTTGGTAATCAGAGCGGTCAGGGCGGCAGCGGCGGTCAACGCGAACAACAGGAACTCGCCGGTCTCTTCGATCTCGAGCTCGACAAGATGAAGAACCAGTACGAGACGATCCAGCGCCAGCAGCAACAGCAAGCGGAACAGAAGAAGACCGAAGCCGAACGGCTCCTTGAAGAGCTCGCACGGCGGCAACAGGCCGCGCTCGAAGAACAGCGGCGGCGCCAGCAACAGATGCAGGGCGGCGGATCGGGCGGCAACCAGCGACAACAACAGGAGATGATCGACGAAACGCGCAAAGCAGCGCGTGAACTCGAACGTCTCTCACGCGAACGTCGCGATGCGCAGATGCAGCAGTTGGCCCAGCAGCTCAACCAAACGGCTGACGAGATGCAGAAGGCGCAGGCATCACAGCGTAGCAATCCGAATGAGTCGATCGCGCAAAATGAACGCGCGCTCGATCGCTTGCAGCAGGCACAGCAACGCCTGCAACAGATGAGCGGTGCGAGCGGACAGCAACGCGGCGGACAAACAGGTTCATCCGGACGGCAACAACAGATCTCCGATTTGCGCCAACGCGCGGCCCAAGCGGCGTCGCGTCAACGCGAGATCACCAGAGACATGGAAAATCTTTCGCGTCGTGGCGGTCAGAACGCGCAGGATGAAAACTCTCGCAAAGCGCGCGAGCAACTAGCCGAACGGAAGGACACGCTGGCGGACACGGTGTCGAACCTGCAGCAGGACATCGAACAGTCAGCGCGTGCGATGGGCGGCCAGGGACAGGGACAGCAACGCGCGGCGCGACAGTTGAAAGACGCCGCAGATGGACTCGCGCGCGATCGCGTCGCGGATCGCATTCGCGAGAGCAAGCAGTCGCTGAACGGGAATCAACAGGGCAAACAAGATCAGCAGGGCCAGCAGGGACAGGGACATAATAGCCAACAGAGTCGCAGTGACGAACGTGCCATCGAACGCAGTCTGAACAACCTGTCGGAACGTTTGCAGGCAGCGGAACAGAGCGCGCGTGGTTCGAACGGCTCGAGCGCTGAGGAGAACCTCGATCGCACTCGTCAACTCGCCGACAATCTCGATTCACTGCGGCGGCGTTTGGATGAAAGAGCCCAGGGTCAACGCGGTCAACAGAATCAGCAAGGTCAACAGGGCCAACGTAATCAACAAAGCCAGCAGGGTCAACAAGGTCAACAAGGACAAAGTCAGCAAGGTCAACAGGGCCAGGAGGGCCAACAAGGACAACAAGGACAAAGCGGTCAACAAGGCCAACAGGGTCAGCAAGGTCAACAGGGCCAGGGACAACAAGGGCAACAGCAGGGCAGCTCACAAGGCTCGCAACAGTCCGGCGGTACGCAGAACGGCGGCGACGGCCGCAGCGGCCGTCAGTATCTTGGACCACAGTGGGGACCAGTCGGCGGTGACTGGGGCGACAACCGCCAATTCTCTGCGGAAGTTCGCGAACGTCTCCGCGAAGCGCAGGAACTGCGGCGTGAGTGGGGCACGACCGGTCTCGGCGCCGGACGTCTCGACGAAGTGATCGAAGAGTTGAAAGGATTGGCCGACGGACGCATGGAAGGCGATGCCGCCACTGCTTCTTACGTGAAACAGGAAGTCATCGAACCGTTACGCCAGCTCGAACTCGAACTCAGCCGCCACCTGCAACAACTGAGCGGACGCACCAACCTGCGACTGAGAGACGAAGGCGCGGCGCCCGAGAAATATCGCCGCGCGGTCGAGGAATACTATCGGAGGCTATCTGGCGCACGGCCCAGGCAGTAAAAATTCGTGGTTGTAAAAATGAAGTTTCTTATTCCCATACTCGTCGTCGTCGCACTGCTGATCCCTACAGTCGCCGTGTCGCAATTTGATCAGTTCGGCAACTTCCGAAGCCGCCGTCGCCCCACGACCACCAACACCGACACGGGCGTGTCGTTCGGCGAGTTCACTTTCGTCCGCACGATTTACGAATCGCCGTTCCGTGGCTACGGACGGCGCGGTTACGGCGGCGGCACATGGACTACTGACTATCCCGAGGCAGACAACAACTTCATCGTCGGCCTGCGTGAATGGGCCGGGACGAATCTCAAGATCGCGCCGCGTCCCGAAGCACTCGAAATTCTCGACGACCGCATCTTCGACTACCCCATCCTCTACATCGTCGAGCCCGGCTTTATGGAATTGTCACCCGAACAGGCCGCACGCCTGCGCGAGTACATCATGCGCGGCGGTTTCATCTTCCTCGACGACTTCTGGGGCGAGTACGAGTGGCAAAACGTGCAGGAACAGTTTCACAAGGTCGTGCCTGAGTACGAGATCAAAGAGTTGTCTTTAACTCACCCGATCTTCCATTCGTATCTCGACGTGGAGGAGATCGTGCAGGTGCCCAACGTCTATAACGCCCAACGTGGCATCACTTCAGAGAAGGGCGGCGTCGTTCCGTACTACATGGGTATCGAAAACAAGCATGGACGTCTAATGGTGTTCATGGCGCGTAACTCCGACCTGGGCGACGCGTGGGAATGGATCAACGATCCTGCTTATCCAGTGAAGTACGGACTGCCTGCTTACAAGGTGGGAATCAACGTGGTGATCTACGCGATGAGTCACTGAGCCTCATTGCTTCGGCTTCGCGACAGTCAATTCAATCTGCTTCTCTTCATCCTTCTGCAACGAGATCCGTCGTGCGCCGGTCGCCTGCGCCCGGATAAACTCGTCCATCGATTGCGCAGGCTGATTTCCCGCTGCCCAGGTGAAGACGACGTAATCTCCCGGCGGACATTCCATGACAAACTCGCCCGCCGCGTTGACGATCGCCAGAGCACGCGCCGTTGGTGAATGCCACAACGCCGGATCGGCTTTGACCAGCAGCACTCCACTTCCTACTGCCGGCGCACCGCCTTCGCCGAACAAAACGCGTCCTGACAGTTTCGCCAAACCGTGGCCAATCGTAATGCGAACGCCGGTGATCTCAGCGCCCTCTTCCACTCTCAGTGGACTGCGCATCAGATCCTGGCTGCCGAGCGTGATCGATTTGACGTATGAATCACTGCCGGTCAAGACCTGTGCCTCGAGTCGAACGTCGCCGGCCGGAACGCCCTCCAGAACGAAAGAGCCTTCGTCTCTGTTGTGATACGACCTCGTAAAACCAATCTGGCTGCCGTCACGCTTCAGGAACAGCCGAAGGTTCGGCATGCTCGACCCTTCGGCCACAACGGTTCCGGAGATGCGCGCTCCGTCCGTCATCTCGAGCACCACATCCTTCAGGTCTGTATCGCCGACCGTAAATTCGAATTGACGCACCGTCACCGGACCTCGCGCATGACGATTCATCAGGCTCTCGACCTCGATCCGCGGCTCGCCCTCGAGGTCCACCACCGGGCTGTCTGCATGCGGAGGAGTCGCGGAAGCGGTTAGCAGATATTTGCCGGGCGGCAGTTCAGGAAACTTCCACTCTCCCTGTACATTTGTTGACGTGACAGGCAGAGAGGCCAGCATCGTGAAATCAATATCACTCGTCAGCGTGTACTCATAAGCGGCTGTCGCAGAATTTGCGCTGAGATACTGCTCGAACGAGACATCCACTCTCGGTTCGTCCATCTTGCGTAAGGCCAACGTTGCGAGCGGAACTGGAAGCCCGCTGTCGCGCCATTTGACTACACCGGAGATCTGACGCAGGCGATCATCACCGAGCGTGATGTTGATCGCGCTGACTTCCGATCCTGCCTGGACCTGTATCGACTTCGCTTCCGTTATGCTGCCAACTCCCGGATAGTATGACGTGACAACACCGCGGTCCTCGTCGGGGCCTCTGAAGACCACCCGCCCTATCGAGTCCGAAACGCCGACAAAGTACTCGCCATCCGGTAGACCATCGATCCGGTACATACCGCGATCGTTCGTCTCTACGCGCCGGACGAAATACGGCGCAGTCACTCCGTTCTTGCGACGAAAGAGCTGAAGCGGCGCTCCGGTAACGGGTTCCTTGTCGGAATAAGTGATCGTTCCTCTGATCGATCCGGCGCGTACGAGTCGCACTTCGCAACGGACCGCATTCTTGCCATCAACACTCACGCGCGTCTGTTCGATGTCGACATCGCTGGAGTACCCGAATTCGGTTACTACAAACGCTTTGAGGGGTGAAAGCCCGCCGGGAATTTCTGCCAGGACAAAGTACGTGCCCGCCGCAACTTCGTTGAAGCGAAAGTCACCGCGGTTGTTGGTCGAAGTCGTTCTCTCCGGTGGAAGATTGAAACTGGAGAATAGATTCACCGTCGCCCGACGCACCGGTTTTCCTGTGTCCGCGTACACGACGCGCCCGCTGATCGTCGATTCGCCCTTTTCCACCTGTGCGGCGGCGAGCGACGGAAAACAGATCAGCACGAGTAAAAATAAAAATCGCATCTTCGTAGTTATTTTTTCATCACCGGCACACGCAGGTCTTTGATTTTGTCCCCGGCGCTGAGCTTGATCCGCAGAAACTTATCGGGATTCTTGTCGAAGTACTCGTTGTGGATCTGCGACGCGATTGTCTTGTACTCCGCGGTCGTGACAGCGGCAATGAAGTATTCGCCGGGTGCAGAACGAAAGACGATCTTTCCCTGCGCGCCGGCTTCGAGAATCCTCGTTCCAGCATTGAATCGCCTGGTTACTTCGTTCGCCGGCGCCACGATGACTGTCATATCACCGTCCGGCAACATCACCTGACCTTCGACGCTCGCAAGGTCGGCCGCAAGCGTAACGACAATGTCGTCGAATACGAGCTCGTCCGTGAGTTTGAACGGCGTCTGCATGAGGTCAATTCCTTTTCGCATAACCGACTTCACGTAAAACTCGTCCGGCTTCGGCAAGGAAGCAGTGAACCAGTATGTTCCTGCCAGCAAAGGTGAAACTGAGAACCTGCCGTTCGGCGACACCAGTCCAATCTCAAACGCAGGTTTGTCAGACTGGGCCGTCGCGGTCTTTGACACAGCGGGGTCTTTCACCGGCTGTGCTCCGACGGTCATAGTCGCGTCGCGAGCCAGCGGTTTGCCGCTCAGCATTACTCTTCCCACGACGCGCGCGCCCAGCGTCAGACTCGTGCTCAGCGTCGCAACCTTTTCGTCCTGAAGTTTTACGGTGATTCGTTTCGGTAACGAACGAACAAACTGGACGTTTCCCGGATCCTTGAGAATCACCGAGGAGCCGGCGATTGTCACCAGATACTCTCCCGCCGGAAGTCCAACCACTTGCCACTTACCTTCCTGATTCGCGCTCGTAGTGTAATTGTTAATCGCCGTGCTAAATCCGACTTCGTCGCTGCGCTCGATCGTTACGGTGACGGAACTGCCAGGCTGTCCCAAAAGCTCAAACTTTACCGTACCATCAAGTGTGTGAAGCACTTGTTGCTTCATGCGAATGTCAACACCAGTCGTCTCGCTGCCCGCTACCACGGATACAACCTGCGCGTTCTTGAGGTTAATTGCGGCCGGATGGTACGCGACCACGAATGAGCCGTTGCTGTAGGTGTCCTCTTCACCGGGAACGTCGTCGTCCGCCAATGTGGGCTCTGACGCGCGCACCAGATAATCGCCGGAAGGCAGACCAGCTATCCGATAAACACCGGTCGCATCGGCCTTTTGTGTTTCCTCATCCGCCAGCGTCCAGGTGGTCCATACCGGCACCCATTTACCACTGTCACGACGAAGCAGCCTGATTTCTGCATGGGGTACCGGTTGGTCGTCGTCGTTGGTGACCTTGCCCGTGATCACACCACCACGCACGGCCTTGATCTTCAAGTCGACACTGTCTATGCCGGTGACAGTAACGTTCGTGATGAGTTCGCTTATATCAGGATAAGCGGGGTTGGGAACGGCGGCGCGAACGCGCGCACCATTGCGGTACGGTGCGAGCAATCCAGGGGCTTCGACGATCAGACTGTATTCGCCTTTCCGCACGTTCTCGAATTCAAAATTACCGCGGAGATCGCTGGCGGTTTGCGTTCGGAAGGCGCGTTGGTTGCCGAAGAGAGTGACACGAGCATGGCGCAGCGGGCGGCCGGTGTCGGAATAGACCACCACGCCGCGCACGGTTGATCCGTTCGGTCTGTCTTGTGCTTGCAGTTTGACCTCGCTGGTCCAACAAAGGACGAACGAGGCCAACAACAGTGTGCGAATCATCCGGCCAGTCGTAATCTATTGATCCTCACTTAAGCGGAGCGTTAACTGTCAATTCGATGTGCTTCTCTTCTTTACTCTGCAAGGATACAGTTCGCGCGCTCGAAGCCCGCGCTCTTATAAACTCTTTGCCGGCTTCCAATGGCTGGGCTCCGGCGGGCCACGTGATTACAAGATAATCTCCCGGCGCACACGTCAACGTAAACGCGCCAACGGCATCCGTGTTTGCAAAGCACTGTGAGCTGCGTGCGTGCCAC
>JAICGQ010000202.1 GCA_025923035.1 Pyrinomonadaceae bacterium
GCCGATCTGATCGGGGTTGCGGAAACTCGACGTCGAATTCTCAACCTGTGGGAATCGGGAACGCAGGTTTATTCAAGCGGACCGAATTATTTCGTTCGTTTGCCGTCGACAATCCGGGTCGATTGTGCCAACTCGGTGGCCACGCCGCTGGTCCAAATCGAAGGTTTGTTGTCCGCAATACCGTTGTCGCCCGACGAACTCGATCAGTTGCAGTCGCCATCGCCTTCCGTTGTTTTCGCAAAAGGCGGCGTTGCGCAGTTGACGCACCTCAGTCCATCGATCGCCGAGTCGCCGGAGACATGGATCGATGTTGCAGCTTTCGCGATGATGAAAGTTGAGTCGCTGGGTGCGGCCGTTGCGGAGCCAAAGGTAGTCGGCGAAGCGCAACCATTTGATGCCCGGGCGAAACTCGACGGTGTACCCGCGGAAGCTTCAGAGCTTCGTGAGGCACTCGCTGCGATTAAGTCGCTTGCGTCCGAACGCGCTAACGACACGGGTGTCGCGGACGGACTACGCCTTTGGTTAGGCGGACTGATTGGTTCGTTTACATCCGCGATTCAACAGCTCGCGCGAATGAAAGAGTCTTCGAATCGCGCCTACACCAAACAGAGTCACACGACCGGCGAACAGGGCGCGCTCAGTAAAGCTCACGAATGGCTTACGCGACTTGGGTTGCGACTCTTGCATGCTTCACGTCTCGCGCAGGTACTCGGTCAACGGCAAGCTGCCTATCTTCGCAAAATGATGGACATGTTTGAGCGTGGCGATCTGAATGAAGCGCTCAAGCATGCAATTCCTCTCAACAATCTTGCATCGTTGGACCAACGACCCGCTCTCGGAGTGCCAAGCCCGAGAGACAATCTGACGATTCATCCATGGCGACAGAGGAGGTCGCGAAGTATTGGGCTGGGCGAGGAGGTTATGTCGTACCTCCACCAGCTTTACCGCGCGTCGTTCGATCGTCTGGTGGCCCAAAGGCGCATCGAAGAAGCTGCGTTTGTGCTCGCTGAACTGCTACAAATGAATGCCCAGGCTGTCGCGTTTCTCGAAAGACACGGGAAATTCAAGCTTGCTGCGGAACTAGCAGAAGCGCGGGAGTTGCCGCCCGGTCTAGTAGTGCGCCAATGGTTTATTGCCGGCGACATTGATCGCGCCATCGCGATTGCCCGACGGACGCAGTCGTTTGCTGATGCTGTTTTGCGACTTGAAAAGGGCAACAAAGAACAGGCCGAGCAGCTGAGGGTCATCTGGGCCGAGTCGCTGGCGGAGGGTGGTAATTACGCCGGCGCAGTTGATGTTATCTGGCCCATTCGCTCGCAGCGTTCGAGAGCTTGTGAGTGGATGGATAGTGCTATTGAAGTTGGAGGTCCGGTTGCCGCTCGAATGCTTGCTCGCAAGTTGGCAGTTGTTCCCGAGGATTTCGAGAACATACGACGCAGGGCGCTGACTTTTCTTGACGATGAGAGTTTCGAGCAACAGGAAACGCGGGCGTCGTTCGCCGAAGCGCTCGCCACTGGAGATCACACGAAGGAAGCGCAAGTTTTAGCTCGCGTCACTGCACGCGCGGTTTTGCGCGACGCCGGGCAGAACGCCAGTTCAATGACGACGAAGCAGTTCAATCGTCTGGTTCAGTTCAGCGGTGATGGTCCACTGCGAACGGACCTGCCGCCGTTTCCCCTCGAGTCCAACCAGCCTATTAAGTCACTGTTCTCAGAAGGGTACTCTGCCGGCGATCGTGGTTCTATGCCCGTACACGATGCTGTGCTTCTACCTAACGGACGGATGCTCGTGGCTCTGGGAGAAGTCGGCGCGAGACTCTTAACCCGCGACGGTCGCACGATCACGCACTTCGATCAGCCTGCGGAAAAACTTGTGATTTCAGATAATGGCAATCGTGCCATCGCGCTCGCGCGTCGCGGAGAAGTGTGGCGGCTGTCGCGCCTCGATCTGGTAGCGTGGCGTTGTGAAGACTGGTGCGATGCGCAGATCGATGCGTTTGCTCCGACTTACGACGGCAGTCTCTGGTTTCTCGGCGCGCAAGGTGACTTTTACGCCATCGACGCTCAGGCAAAAGGTTTTGAGGCGCTCTGGCGAGTGCCTGACGCGGGCGTCAAAGTTCTCAGCGTGGCCCGTTCTGATTCGTCGTGCAGTTTTCTTACTGCGGATGAGCGATCAGAGTTAGAGGAGTGGATTTACCGGCTTCCATTACTGACTTTGCGGAGTCGTACATCGCCGTCGCAGCTTGCGGGTACCGTGATCTGTATGAAGCAGTGTCAGGCATTTTCTCCGGAAGGTGTTTATGTGGATCAATCACTCTACTGCCTGGTGGATTCTGATGAGCCAGACTCGATGAAGATGATCCCGTTACCGCTGAGTTTGCGTGTGTTTGCCGGTGCACTGCAAAAATTTGAATTGTTCGTCGGCGACGAGTCGTGCGAGCCGTTCACACCCGAAATATTCGGCAGCAGAATCGTTTCTCCAGTGCTGGCGAAAGACGTTCTCAGAGTTCGCGTTTTCGACATTCAATCGAAGGACAGTAGGGCGCAACTTTTTCTAACGGGTGCAAATCAAGTCTCAACCAGGCTGACGGAAAACACGCTTACAGTCTGCGATAATCTTGGACGTGTGATAGCAGTCGATCTGCGTCGCCACTGCACGATACGAAACTTTCGAATCTAGAAAAATCAGAGCGCTGAGCCTTGCAAACGCCTGCGTGAAGGTTGTATTAGTGGCGCGCTGTGCGTTGCCTCAAACTCCGGAGGTAGACAAATGAGAGTCCGATCGCTTCTGGCCTTTCTCTTTCTGTGCTGTTGCCTGGCCACGACAGCTCAAGCACAAAACGGCGACGATGCGCTGAAGAAAAAAGTCGATCAGCTGTTTGCGACGTGGGACAAACCTGAATCGCCCGGCGCCGCAATCGCCGTCATCAAAGACGGCGCCGTCGTCTACAAACGCGGCTACGGCAGCGCCAATCTCGAATACAACATTCCCATCACACCGCAGACAGTGTTTCACGTCGCGTCCGTGTCGAAACAGTTTACGGCCTTCGCCATCGTGTTGCTGGCAAATCAGGGGAAACTCTCGCTCGACGACGACATTCGCAAGCATTTGCCGGAAGTGCCGGACTTCGGCAAGAAGATCACGATCCGTCATCTCATCCATCACACCAGCGGCATGCGTGATCAATGGACCTTGCTCGGCATGGCCGGATGGCGGCTCGACGATGTGATCACGAAAGAGCACATCCTGAAAATGGTCCGGTATCAGAAAGAGCTCAATTTCGATCCCGGCGCTGAGTATCTTTATTCAAACACCGGCTATACGTTGCTCGCGGTGATTGTCGAGCGCGTCACCGGCCAGTCGTTTCGCGACTACGCGGAAGCAAACATCTTCAAGCCGCTCGGCATGACCAACACGCACTTTCATGACGACCACGAAGAGATCGTCAAGAACCGGGCGTACTCATATGTGTCGGCCGGTGCGAATCGAGGCTTTAAAGCTGCGCCGTTGAATTATGCCAACGTCGGAGCGACGAGTCTGTTTACGACCGCTGAGGATCTCGCGCGTTGGGTAATTAATTTCGACGAAAAGAAGATCGGGGGCGCTGACGCCATCAAGCAGATGCAACAGGTAGGCGTCTTGAACAGCGGCAAGCAACTTACCTACGCATTTGGGTTGACCACTGGCCCGTACCGCGGGCTCAACACCGTCGGGCATGCAGGCGGAGACGCGGCTTATCGAAGCTTTGCCGTCTGGTTCCCGGATCAGCGGTTTGGTGTGGTCGTGTTGAGCAACTTCAATCTGCTCGGTCCGCAGCAATTGGCGACGAAGATCGCCGACGTTTATCTCGCCGATAAGCTGGTTACCGAACCGCCGAAACCAACCGTCGCCGAACGGACAGCGGTGAAAGTCGATCCGGCGATCCTGGAATCCTACGCAGGACGATATCTGCTCGATGGACGGACGCTCGTCATAGTCACTAAAGAAGGCGACAAGTTAATGGGCCAACCGGGAGGTTCGCCGAAGGCGGAAATGATTCCGCAATCGAACAACACCTTTTTCGTTAAGGAAGCGAATTCGGAGGTGACGTTCGAACGCGATGAAAAAGGGAACGTCGTCCGCTTCGCGATGAAGAACGACACGCAGAGCCAAACAGCGAAACGACTCAGCGCGCCTGCTGCGGCGGCCCAGCTCGTTCAATTCGCCGGCGATTATTACAGTCCCGAGCTGGGGACGAGTTATTCGCTGGTTGTGAAGGATGGCAAACTCGTGGCCCAACATCGTCGCCATGACGATATTTCGTTAAGCGAACTCGATGGCGATCTGTTTTCGGGCAACCGCTGGTTTTTCCAGACTGTGCAGTTCACACGCGACAGTGAAAAACGCATCACGGGATTTCGCCTGACTTCGGGCCGGGTCAGGAACCTGCGGTTTGACAGGCAGTCAAAGGCCGAGTGATTTGGGTTGCATCTTAGCCGTGTTCACGATTCTACTCAGCTCGCTCTGGTTTGTTGCTTTTGTCTGGTTCGTGATTGTCGTTCTGACGGTCCATAGTCTATCTCGCCAAAGACATCTGTTAGCGACACACGACTTGTCGTTGTCGGCGAGTGATGCGCCGTTGATTTCGATCCTGGTTCCCGCTCGAAATGAACAGGATCGCGTGCTCGAGCCCTGCATTCGGTCAATTCTCGCTCAAGACTACGGAAACTTTGAGGTCATTGCTGTCAATGACCGTTCGACTGATCAGACTGGAGCGATCCTGCAAACACTTGCCGGCACTGATGAGCGACTGTGCGTGATTGACGGCAGGGAATTGCCGCCGGGATGGCTTGGTAAACCTCACGCGATGGAGCAAGCGTTGAATCACGCCCGCGGCGAATGGATCCTCGCCACTGATGCAGACATGATCTTCGAACCATCCGCCTTGCGCACCGCCCTGGATCGTGTTCTGGATAATAATGCGGATGCGTTGACCTTGATCCCGCGTTTTGAAACCGGTTCATTCTGGGAACGCGTGATGATACCGACGTGGGAATGGGTGTTTCTGATGTTCACGGTCTTTTACCGCATCAACGACCCGAAGTCAGACCGTGCTGCCGCAATTGGCGGGTTCTTTCTAATCAGGCGAACGGTGCTGGATCGTGTCGGTGGTTATGACGGGTTGAAGGATGAAGTGATGGAAGACGTGCGGCTGGCGGACCGGATCAAACGATCAGGAGCTCGGTTGATGATCGATCGTGCCCCGTTATTGATCAGAACGCGCATGTATCGAACGTTCCGTGAGATGTGGGAGTGCAGTACAAAGAATTGGTTCTCGGGTGTGAACTTCTCGTTTCCGTTTGCGATGTACTGTGTCGTGTCGATGTATCTCGTTGCTGTCGTGCCAACGCTGATCGCGCTGGTGGCGGTGGCCGGGACCGCGTTGGGCGCTGATTTGAGTTCGTGGTTCGTTCCAGCGGCGTTATCGTGGTTACTTCAGGTCGTGGTCCTAGCGATCGTCAGCAAACGTTCGCGCGTCTCTCCCTTTTACGCATTGACGGCTCCATTGGGCCTGGCCCTGATCTATGCGATGTTGTTTGACTCCAGTATCAGGATCACCACCGGTAGAGGCGTGACGTGGAAGGGACGTCGAATCTACGAGCGGCGTGGAGTACAGCCTCCACGACTCCGCCCTGCGCCCTCGCATATTTCGAACCTCGAGGATAAAGCGTGAGCAACGAAGACCGGCGCCGGTTTCTGCTTCGCACTTTACCGTCGAGCGCTCTTGCGGCCGGTTGTATTGCTGCCTCACCCGCGGTCGTCCGCGCTAAAGTTGGACCACCGAAACCGTATGGTCCCACACCGTCCGCTCGACAACTCCGCTGGCATGAACTGGAGTTCTACGGATTCATTCATTTCACCATCAACACTTTCACCGATAAAGAATGGGGTTATGGAGATGAGTCCCCGTCACTTTTCAACCCGACCGACTTCGATGCCGATCAGATCGTCCGCACGGCGGCCGCCGCGGGAATGAAAGGGTTGATCCTTACCTGCAAACATCATGATGGTTTCTGTCTGTGGCCGTCTAAGTACACCGAGCATTCAGTAAAGAACAGCCCGTGGCGAAGCGGCCGTGGCGATGTGGTGAAGGAGATTGCCGCTGCCTGTCGAAAGTATCGACTGAAGTTTGGCATCTATCTTTCGCCGTGGGATCGAAACCATAAGGACTACGGGCGACCTGGGTACTTGACGTATTTTCGCAATCAACTGCGCGAACTCCTGACGTCGTATGGTCCAGTCTTCGAGATTTTCCTCGACGGCGCGAATGGCGGCGACGGGTATTACGGCGGCGCACGCGAGATGCGCAAGATCGATCGCGACACATATTACGATTGGCCCACCACTTGGAATCTCGTGCGTACGCTCCAACCGGACACTTGTCTCTTCAGCGATGCTGGACCGGACGTCCGGTGGGTCGGTAACGAGCGCGGCATCGCCGGTGATCCTTTGTGGAGCACGCTTAATAAAGATGATTTCGCGCCGGGCAGGGCTGATGAAAAGCGTCTGAATCGAGGTGATCGTCCGGGCTCGCACTGGGTGCCGGCGGAATGTGATGTTTCGATTCGGCCGGGTTGGTTTTATCACTCGAACGAAGATAGCAAGGTGAAAAGCGCGGCGACGCTCGTCGATCTTTACTATTCATCTGTCGGTCGCGGAGGTTCTTTGCTGCTGAATTTGGCGCCGGATCGCCGCGGACAGATTCCCGATCCCGATGTGAGGTCACTGCGCGAATTTCGTCGCCTGCTCGACTCGACGTTTGGCGTCGATTACGCTCGAGGACGTCGTGTTAGCGCAAGCAATACGCGCGGTGAGCGAAGGTTTTCGCCGCGCAACGTGATTGATGGCAGACGTGATACCTACTGGACCAGCGACGATCAGATAAAGACGCCCGAGTTGGTGATCGATCTTGGTCGTGAGCAGACATTCAACGTCGTTCGTGTGCGTGAGTATCTTCCGCTTGGTCAGCGTGTAGAAGCGTTTACACTGGACGTGTGGAGCAGCAACGAGTGGCAGCAGTTTGCCACCGGCACCAGCATCGGAAGCTGCAAACTCGTCCGCGGAAAACCTGTGACCACAACCAGGGTTCGCCTGCGCATCACGCAGTCGCCGGTCTGTCCCGCAATCTCCGAGTTCGCGCTATTCACGGAAGCGAAGTAAACCTACTGTTTGCGATATCGCGTTGAGCGGTGAGGGCGCTCATCGCGGTTAATCGCATTCGATCAACGCCGGGCAGTATCCGCAGAGTTGGGCCAGATCGCGTTGAGCAGTGCGGCCAGGCGATAACCACCCCACGCAACTCGTTGGCGCGCGACGCGGAGCGCCCGCTGGTTGTAACCAGTGGTCGGTACCTTTCCACTCTGGATTCCCTTGTAGACCACAGTCTGTCCGATCTTGAAACTCTCGTCGGCCCAGGCGTCGAAGTTAAAAGGATCCTTTAACTTCAATGCCGGATTCGTCGCGGGATTGCCTTTTCGTGCCCGGTTAGCTGCCGGAGCAATACTGCTTAGCGGCGGAGGCGCGAAGTTTGGACCACTGCGCGGAAAAGCACCGATACCACCGTCCCAGTAACTGTGAAGATTGCTGTCCTTCAGTTGTCCATCCGGACCGACAATCTTGATCTTGACCAGATTACCTCCCTGATCGCCGTGCGGGTTAGCATCACTCACTCGCGCCGTGCAATGAAGCGGCTGGTGAATATCGCCCACAAAGTGAATGACAAACCGCAACGCCTGTGCCTGTGCATTCTTGTCCGTACTGGTCTTGAGGATCTCGACATTGTCATCAAGAGCTTTGACGATGTTGTGCGGATCGATCGCGGGCAAGTTTGGTCTATCGGTCGGGAACGGCTTGTCGATGAAGTGCAGAGGCTTGAACGAATCAAACTCCGGAAACGGTCGTAGATCGTCGGCCCAATGCGAAGCATTAACGAAGTTCGTGCTCTTACTCGTGACTGCAGCCGGATTGATCTGAATCGCGAGTAACTCGATCACCTTTGCTCTGGCTGTGGGGTTCAGTCGATTGAATGCGATATGTGCCGTCATCATGTGTCCACCCGCGCCCCAGCCGAGCGAGATTGAGGGCGCGCAGAGTATGACAAAAACAACGACGATCGATAACGCACTCTTGAAAGAGAATCGATGATTTTTCATGAGACACTCCTTTGATTTGGAGTCATTGAGGTAAAGGCTTGTTAACGCGCCGCACGTATATCACAGCTCACTGTGAATGCAAACATGCATTGAAGAATAAAATACATTTCTCAAATATAAGTTATTGACAACCGCAATAAGCGCGTGTACTGTGCCGCTGCTTTTATCTGCCAGTGCGGCATTCGAGCACCCGAAGAAGTACAGCTCTCTCTACACCTGTCCACTTCGTTCTCCGGTCGCAGCGGTCCAGCGACTTCTGTCGTACTAACAGTTTGCCCGTATACAACCTGTTCCCCCATGAGCAACATCCTTCTGGTACCCGTCCACCTGGATGCCCTCGTCCTCGACCGCGATCAGATGGTCGTAGAGACGACGGCAGACTTTAGCCGCCTCCCGTTTTGTACCGGCACACGAGACATCAATCCCGATATCGCTAACATCAGCGAAGAGATCGTCTCGACGCCGTTTCAAAACCAGAACCTATTCTTAAAAAAAGGCATTCACCTGCACTGGTCACTGCCGGACGCGCTCACGCGAGCGCAACCCAATCCGGAGAGCCACGGAACGCAGGACTTCCCGAGCGTTCCGAATCGTTGGCTCGTCACACGGTGCAACAAAAACGGCACCGTTGAGAAGGAATGGATAATCGAGAGCGACTACCTCTTTCCACCGTTGGACGGAAGTCTCGTAGGCAACGGCGTGCCGATGCCTTACCACAAGGACCCGCGTCAGCCGTTTCGTTACATGGGACGAGTCGTGACGTGGTCCAATAGACCTGACCCGAAGGATGAGTACTATCCGAAGCTCACCGCGGTCGGCTACGGGGAGCCGACGTTCGC
>JAICGQ010000203.1 GCA_025923035.1 Pyrinomonadaceae bacterium
GACCCTGTGGGGACGGACTGGTTCTACCTCGCACTGACCGACCGTCTCGTTCGTTATCGTTATGAAGCCGGTAGTGCGGCGCCTGCGGGCGAGCCTGAAGTTCTGGCGACGTTTCCCGATTATGGTTTGGGATACAAGTACGGCGGCTGGCATCTCACGCGCACCGTTGTCGTAAGCGGTAACAGAAAAGTCTACGTCGCGGTCGGTAGCAGTTGTAATGCATGCGAAGAGAAGGAAGAGGTGCGGGCGACGATTCTTGAAATGGATCCCGATGGCCAGAACCAGCGCTACTTCGCGCGTGGCCTGCGCAATGCGGTTGGATTGAAGTGGGTGAACGATCGTTTGTGGGCCACGAACATGGGCCCCGATCATCTCGGCGACAATCGTCCGGCAGACACGTTCTATTCGATCGAAGCAGAAAAGAATTATGGCTGGCCTTATTGCTTTCAGGCGGGCGCGAAAATCTTTTCCGATCCGAAGTTCAACTTGCGTAACAAGAAGTTCGACTGCCGCAAAGTACCCGTCGCGCACACGCCGTTTCCCGCACACAGCTCACCGCTCGGACTCGAATACTTCGACGCGACCAACGACCCCCCACTGGCCAAATCTTTCCTCCTAGCGCTGCACGGCTCGACGAAGCGAAGCCTGCAACGAGGTTACCGCGTCGTAAAAATCGAAGAATCCTCGAGCGGCGTCGCAGAAGACTTCATCACCGGCTTCTTCGACGGCACAAAAATCAACGGCCGCCCCGCCGACATCTTCAGCTTCGGCAAAAACGCCTTCCTCCTCACCGACGACCACGCCGGCGTCGTGTATTACGTTTATCGACAGTCATAGATCGGAGTGAAGACGCCTGCAACGACGGGCTTCACTTGCGCTTCTTCTTCCGCCGGCCTTTATCTATCGCCTGATCTAAGCGCCACTTGCGTAACGTGTCACTGGGACTGCCGTCGTACCCGTTCAGCAGCCAGTCTCTTTCAGTGTCATTTAGAGGCGATGGCGTTTGAGACTTCAGATTTTCCATTGCATGTCTGTAACACTGGTTGGCGTGCAGATTCGTGGGATCCAGATTGTAAGCGCAAAATCCAAACTGAGCGGATCTTTGATAATGCCCGTCCCTGTATTTCTGAAGACCTATGATGTACAAAAGCCTTGCGAACTTTCGTATCAGGAAGTTGCCAAACTTATAGGGCCAATGGCGCAACATTCTCTCGATCACCTCGCCGGCATACGCCTCGACCATTTTCTCTTCGTACGGGTCGATCACCCCAGTCCAGGGCTTATAGTTTTCCCATGGTTGATAGATATAGCCTTTCCTATCGACGACGTGATGTCCGACTTCATGAGCCAGCGTACGAGCCAGTCTTAAAGTAGCCGCCGGCGTATAAATCATAAGATCGGGAATTCCGAAATAGATATCCTTCGTAAACAGTACCACCCGCGGATCCCGATCTTTCGTCTTTGATTCGTAATGCCCTTTATAGACAAAGCCACTCAAGTATCGTGGACGCTTGGTGTATTCAGGATCGTCGGTGCGTTCGTCCAAGACTTTGATGGCGTGTAAACCTTGAAGATCTTCCTGGTTGATCCACTTCAGCGCACGCCGAACGTGCCAATTCGTGATTCGACGAGCGCGACTCGTTTCGATTTCAACCAGCATCTGTGCCCGTGTATTACGTTTACCGACCGTAGCCCGTTCAAACTGCGTCAGGTCGATCGAGGAAAGATTGTTTTATCTGAGTGATCTTGACTCGCGGATGCCATCGACGCGCCAGTGCCTTGATCAATTCCTTATCAGCAGGCGGAAAATTCAGACCCAGAACTACTTCTTTCAATTTGATTGGCACAAAATTCGTCGGCGCAAAGACTCGCACTTCTTGTTCGTGCCTCCAGGGCAACTGCTTTTGCGTGAGAATATCCAGGGCCACAGTGTCCGCATTCTTGAGAACCTCTTTTGGTCCGATGTGGATGCCGTTGTCATATCGGACGTCACGCACCTCCAGCGTTTTTGGACGATTTGAAACCGCCACGCCAAAGGCCACGCCGGTGTGCCCGCCCGCATAGTAGGACCAAAGAAGTGTGCTTTTCTTATCCTTGCTCAGCGAGCAGATGTTGCGTCTGAGTTTGCTTTCGTATAGGGCTTTCTTAAAGCCTTTAGCAACATTGTCGCCGAAGTAAAAATATCGACCTTCCATGGGATCGTTCAGGGACATAAAGGGAGCGGCGTACAAACGTTCGTTGACGATGATGTCAACAATAAACTTCCAATTGTCCAGCGAGCGATACTTGTACAGTAATCCGTTCGTCGTCATGGCTTCTCCTCTCACAGAACTAATGACTCCTCGACTCAAATTGTTTCATCCGAGTAAAATACGCGCACGTTGCCAACCCCTTTTGCCGAAAGGACACCCCGTATGCGTCTCCGTATCTCGCTGCTGCCAGTGATCATCGCCATCGTTGTCTTCGTGAGCGCGCCGGCGTTTGCGCAGAAACGAAATATCACTGAAAAGGATCTGTTCAACTTCGTCTGGATCGGAGACCCGCAGGTCTCGCCCGATGGTTCGCGCGTCGCTTTCATTCGCGTCAGCGTCAACGACAAAAAAGACGGTTATAACACCGCCATCTGGACAGTCACCACCGCGACCGGCGAAACGCGCCAGTTGACCAACGGACCACGCGATACTTCGCCGCGCTGGTCGCCGGATGGAAAGTACCTGCTCTTCACACGCGCGCTGGAAGTCAGCGGTCGAGTGGAGCCGCCCCAGTTGTTCATGTTGGCGATGGCCGGCGGCGAGCCTTTTCAGTTTACGACACTGCCGCGCGGCGCCGGTGGTCCACAATGGTCGCCGGACGGCAAGATGATCCTCTTCTACAACTCCGCCACACCGGAAGAGCTCGCGAAAGCAGCGCGCAACAACACGCCGTCGAGCCAACCCGCGCCGAGTCCCGCAGCGAGTCCAACGCCACCTGAGCGCGAGAGCGATGTACGAGTGATCACCCGCGCCGTATATCGCATGAACGGCACCGGATATCTCGACTTCAAACATCCGCAACACATCTGGGTCGTCACGGCTCCCAGAACCGGCGACGAAAAAGTCACGCCGAAACAACTGACGAGCGGACGTTACGACGAGGGCGGCGCGTTCTGGTCAAAAGACAGCTCCCGCGTGTATTTCGAATCCGATCAGATCGACGAACCATACTACGAACTCGCGTCAACGACGATTTACTCAGTCGCCGCATCGGGCGGGACGCCGGAAAAGTTCACCTCGTTCGCCATGGGCGCCGGCGCATTCTCGCTGAGTCCTGACGGCAAACAGCTCGCGATGATCGCCGCCAGCAGCCAACCGATTCGCTCGTACTCACAGCCCGATCTGTGGGTGATGGACATGAACGCCGGTGCGAAACCGCGCAACCTTACTACGGCGTTCGATTACGACATCGGCAGCGGACTCACAGGCGACAACGCCGCACCGCGCGGCGGCAGCGGCAGTCTTCCCGTGTGGTCCGCAGACGGTCGCAATGTCATCATCGGCTACGCGAAAGAAGGCAAAGCGAACGTCGGATCGTTCGACGTTGCCACCGGCAAACTGACAGACGTTACGACCGGCAATCACGCCGTCATGAGTTTCCGCGCAGTTCCCGACGCTTCGAAGTTCGTGCTGCTGATCTCCACGCCAACGCGAATCGGCGATCTGTTCTGGCTCGACAAAGCCGGCGCACAACCGAAACAACTCACGAAGATCAACGACGAACTTTTCTCAAAGCTGAACCTCACCGAACCGGAAGAGATATGGCACAACAGTTTCGACGGCCGCAAGGTCCAGGTGTGGGTGCAGAAACCACCCGACTTCGATCCCAACAAGAAGTATCCGCTGATTCTGAACATTCACGGTGGACCACACGCCGCGTACGGTTTCATCTTCGATCACGAGTTTCAATGGATGGCGGCGAAGGGCTACGTGGTGCTTTACCCCAACCCGCGCGGCAGCACGACCTACGGCCAGGAGTTCGGCAACATCATCCAGCACAACTACCCGGGTGACGATTACAAAGACCTGATGGCCGGCGTCGACGAGTTAATTCGTCGTGGTTACATCGACGAAAAGAAACTCGCCGTGACGGGTGGCAGTGGCGGCGGTCTGTTGACCAACTGGACCATCGGGCAAACGACGCGATTCGCAGCGGCAGTATCGCAACGCGACATCGCGAGTTGGACCGACTGGTGGTACACCGCGGACTTCACCCTGTTTCATCCAACGTGGTTCAAGGCGCCGCCATTCGAAGATCCGGAGGACTATCGACGCCGCTCTCCGATCACTTACGTCAACAAGATCCAGACGCCTCTGATGTTGATCCTGGGCGAAGTCGATTGGCGCACGCCAACTGGTCCAGGCGGTGAAGCGATGTTTCGCGCGTTGAAGTATCGCAAGATTCCGACGGTGATGGTCCGCTTTCCAAACGAATCGCATGAGCTGTCGCGTTCCGGTCAACCATGGCACCGCATCGAACGCCTGCAACACATCGTCGGCTGGTTTGATAAATGGATCATGGGCGTGTCGAAGCCGGAGTACGACGTTGTTGAAGTGACGAAGAGCACGACCACACAACAATGAAGACGCTCGGCCTCATCGGCGGCACTGGTCCTGAATCGACAATCGAGTATTACCGTCTGCTTGTCGCACGTTACCGCGAACAAGCAGACGGTCATTCTCCGCCCGTAATCATCACCAGTGTCGATCTCAAGCAGATGATCGAATGGATGACTGCAGGGAACCTCGCCGCGGTCACGGATGGGCTTGCCGCTGAGTTCGAACGACTGCGAATAGCAGGCGCCGATTTCGCGGCGCTCACCGCCAACACGCCGCACATCGTGTTCGACGAACTTCAGGCACGCTCGTCGTTGCCGTTGATCAGCATCGTCGAAGCAACGTGCGAGGAAGTGCGAAAACGCGGGCTAAGCACAGTCGGGCTATTTGGCACACGTTTTACGATGCAGGCGCCGTTCTACCCGTCTGTGTTCTCACGCGGCGGCGTCAACTTAGTTTTACCGAGCAATCAGGAACAGGATTACATCCACGAGATCTATCTCGGCGAGCTTCTCAAAGACGTCTTTCTGCCCGAAACACGCACACGGCTGTTGGAAATTGCAGACGAAATGAAACGTCGCGACAACATTGAAGCCGTGATTCTAGGCGGCACCGAATTACCGCTCCTGCTGCGCAATCCCGAACACAACGGCCTTCCGCTACTCGACACCACCAGCATTCACGTCGACCGACTCGTCGCCGAGATGCTGCGTTGAAAATGCTCTCAATACAATCGTTGCAGAACTGACAACTAGAGGCAGTATTCTCCGTCCAACCCCCATTTCAAACTGATTCCCCCTAAATTTCGCCTGTTTGTCTTTGTAACGAAAGGAAATCGATCATGGGACTCTTTGACAAAATGTTCGGACGAGGTGCAGCGCAAGCTGAGCAGCAGCAAGGCGCGCAGCAACGGTTTAACGAACTGAAGCAGAAATATCAGACTCTGCTGACAGTTTCGGATAACGAAAGAATTCAATTCCAGAACCTGCACGTGCAGGACAATAAGCTCTTCATTCGCGCCATTGCGCCGTCCGAAGAGGCGAAGAACAAGTTCTGGGATCAGGTCAAACTCGTCAACCCGAACGCTGACGACATCACTGCCGACATCGCTGTCGATCAGAGTCGGGCCATGGGCGCCGCAGCCGGTGGCGGGGGTCAGGGCGCTGCAGGTCAGACGTACGAAGTGAAGAGTGGCGACAATCTTTCAAAGATCAGTAAGCAGTTTTATGGCGACGCGAATGAGTACATGCGGATCTTCTACGCGAACCGCGACAAGCTGAACGATCCTGACAAGATTCAGGTCGGGCAGAGACTCGTAATCCCACCAGACGACAACCAGTAGTTCGCGATTATTAAGGGGTGACCGGTTTGGGCCGTTCGTAGCAAGTGGCCCTGCGTGGTCACCCCTCGCTACAATCGCGACGTATGGATGCAAACACACTTCCCATCATCACCACTCCGCGCCTCGTCATGCGCTGGATTTCAGAGGATGACGTCGATGCGCTGTTCGATGTTTTTTCCGATCCGAAAGTGATGCGCTACTGGAGTTCAGGCCCACTCCCCGACCGCGAGGCCGCGGCCGCGATGCAGCGCGAAATCGCGGACGGCAACCGCAGCGGGTTGAGATGGAAATGGGGCCTGGCACTGCGCGACACAAACACGCTGATCGGCACGGTCACGCTCTTCAACCTCAGTCTTGACAACGGCCGAGCTGAAATCGGCTACGCGATGGGGAGTAAATACTGGGGCAAGGGTTACATGAACGAAGCACTCACGGCGATGATCGTCCATGCGTTTGAAGTTCTGAATCTTCGTCGTCTCGAAGCCGACGTCGATCCTCGCAACGCGTCCTCGGTTCGCACCCTCGAACGTCTCGGCTTCCAGCGCGAAGGTTTCCTGCGCGAACGCTGGCACGTCGGCGGCGAAATCCAGGACGCCTACTTCTACGGCCTCCTCCGCCGCGAATGGAACCGCGGATAGATTCCGTGCGCTTGCACTAACGCGTCGCCAGCCATTCTTGTCGTGTTTCACCGCGGCGAACGTTCGCAACTTCACGAGTGCAAGTTTTCTGCGGGGCGTCCGTTCATCTCGTGGTTTGAGATTGAATGTGAGGTTTAACCCGTCATGAAGACCTTTTTGTTCCTTGCGCTTACCGTTGCCATAGTCACTTCCGGCCTTGTCGCTTGCGTCGTCGGACCAACCGACACGATCCCGCCTGTTTCCGCAGCCGGAGTTCTTCCGGCCAGGAAAACCATGCGTCCGTTTAAGTCGGAAAACGAACTGAAGCGTTACCTGCGCGACATCGCCGAAAAGCAGAAACGCAACGCGCGCGCTGCGAATGGGGCCGTGGGATCGCCCGGCGACATGGCATACGACTCCGCCGCCCCCGCGCCAGTCACAAAAGCTGAAGCGCCCGCAAAACAAAAGGCGGCGGGTGAGTCTGAAGAGTCCGTCACCAACACACAACACGCCGGCGTCGATGAAGGCGGAATCGTGAAGGTCCACGGCGATCATCTCGTCGTACTTCGTCGCGGCCGGCTGTTCACTGTGCGGATCGGCGATGGGGATTTGAAACCCGTTTCCGCCGTCGACGCGTTTGGACCAGACATGAATCCCCAATCAACGTGGTACGACGAGATGCTCGTATCGGGCGACTCTGTTGTCGTAATCGGATACAGCTACGAACGCGGCGGCACGGAAGTCGGCCTGTTCAATATCAACGACGCCGGCAGCCTCTCGTATCGCTCGACCTATCACCTCCGTTCGAACGACTACTACTCTTCACGCAACTACGCGAGCCGCCTTATCGGCAACAAACTGATCTTCTACGCGCCGCAATATCTGTATCCCGGCATGCAAGATCCGTTTTCCGAGTTTCCGGCGGTACGTCGTTGGCATCGCGGCGCAAAGCCGGACGAATTCCGGCGGATCGTCCCGGCGACCAGTGTTTACCGGCCCGAGACTGAGTTTGACGTTGACTACGGAATGGCGCTGCATACCGTGACGGTGTGCGATCTCGCGTACGGCGGTTTCAACTGCCAGGGAACTTCGGTTGTTGGACCAGCGGGCAACGTCTTCTACGTCTCACCTGACTCGGTTTACGTCTGGACCAGCTCATGGGCGCGTCGCGCGAAAGACAAGCCGGCATCGTTGGTTTTCAGAATGCCGCTCGACGGCTCTGGTCCAAGTGCGCTGCGGGCGACGGGAAGTCCCGTGGACCAGTTCTCGTTCCTGCAGAGTGAAGATCAACATCTCAACGTGCTAGTGCGATCCGAATCAAGCGGCGACGGCATGTGGGGAGCGGAAGTCGCAGAAGGCGACATTGCGTTGATGCGGATTTCGATTGCGAGTTTTTCGGACGGCAGCGAAAACGTTCCGGCGTCGAGCTATCGCCGTTTGCAAAAACCCGAAGGCTACACTTTTCAGAACCGCTTTGTGCACGACTACCTGATTTACGGCACCGGCAGCGGCTGGGACAAGCCCTCGGCACAAGCAGAGAAATCGAACCTCTTCATCGTCAATTGGGCCCGTGGGAATTCACACCAGATGGTTCTGCCGCACGGCGTGGACCGCATCGAGCAGTTGGGTTCTGATGCTGTCATCGTCGGCACCGATGGAAAAGATCTGCACTTCAGTTCATTGCGTCTCGGAGAGTGGCCGGAAATCGTGTCGCGCTACACGCGCAAAGCCGCGTCACAGGGTGAACTCCGAAGTCACGGCTTCTTTTACAAACCGGACGGCGACGACACCGGAACACTCGGTCTGCCGATCAGCGTTCCGGGTCGACCGGGTTACCGGCACTTGTTTGAAGACTCGGCAGCGATCCTTTTCCTGCGCAACGACTCGCTGCAGTTTCGCGAAGTTGGAGAACTCGGCGCGCAATCTGAAAAAGCGATCGACGATCAATGTCGTGCATCGTGCGTCGATTGGTATGGCAACGCGCGACCGTTGTTCCTGCGCGGGCGAGTGTTCGCGTTGCTTGGTTATGAGATCGTAGAAGGCACGCTTAACGACGGTCGCCTGAAGGAACTGCGCCGCATCAGCTACGCGCCGGGCCAGGCGAAACGAATCGTCACCGATTGAGTCTGTGATTTATGGCCTCCTGTTTGGTAAACTGCCCGCTCTGCGCGCTACGGTAATCGCTCTAAAAATCAGTAGAAAGTTTACCTTTCAGGAGGCCAACCCCAATGCTCCGAAGACGTCAGTCTTTCATCGTCCTGTTCCTGCTGCTCGCGCTCGCGTCCGCCACTGCGGCGCAAACAGCGCGACGTCCCCTCAAAGTCGACGACTTCAGTCGCTTCCGCAACGTGAGCGATCCGCAAGTCTCGCCGGACGGAAACTGGGTGGCCTACGTCGTCAGCACAGTCAACGCCAAAGAAGACCGGTCAAACTCGCACATTTGGATGGTGA
>JAICGQ010000204.1 GCA_025923035.1 Pyrinomonadaceae bacterium
CACCCGACTCGTCCAAACCGGGATCATCCAAAGGTATGCCGAAAAAGTTCGGCGTCTCTTCTTCGTCCTCTTTATTACCTGGCGGCGCCAGCAGTTCGAGTGGCTTGCCCACGGCGTCCGCGGGTTTTTCGTACCCGAAGTCTTTAAGGAAGCGTTCCGTGACCACAGCTTCGTCGGCTGTCGGCGAAGCGATCATCCGGCCCGCGGCGAACTGCTGAAAACGACTCGATTCATTCGGCACGTTCGTCCCACCAACCGATTGCGTGAGCACTTTTTCATTCGTTCGCACATAAGCGCCGAACGACACACTCGGTTCGACGTACATCACGCCGGGAATCGCAGCGATCTCCTTGATACCCGCGTCGTCAAGAATGCGAGTCGCGTTTCGTTCGCGACGGTTGCTGCGATCGCCCTCGTCGCGCGGTCCGCGTTGATTCGCACCAACGAGACTACTCAGCCCGCGACCGAAGACCTGGATCTCGTTGAACAGATCGAGCGCTTTGAACCGCTCGAGCATGTTGCTCTGCAAACCGAGTCCGAACGAGACCATCGTCACGATCACCGACACGCCGACAATCACGCCCATCGTCGTCAGCGTGGCGCGCAATTTGGCCTGTCGCAGGTTTCGCAGCGCGAGATGAAGTATGTCCCAGAAGCTCATGTTTTGGACTTAGGTCTCTGGTCTTTGTGCTTGGTTCTTTGAACTTTGTTCGCAGGTCGACCCGTCGAGTGGTAATTATTCGTTCAGCAAGCTAGCAAAGTACAAAGCACAAAGCTCAATACACCAGTTTTACGGCTGCGGCGTTCCAATCCGCGAGGCTTGCGGTAACAACCTCGGCGCCCGCCGTTCGCAGCGCCTCTTCGGAAACAGTGTTCGTGATGCCGAGTGTCCGCATCCCTGCTGCGCGCGCTGATTGGATCCCCGGCGGCGAATCTTCAATCGCCAAACATTCATGCGGCAACAACGGCAGCAGACGTTCGCGTCGTCGCTTCTCGTTCAACTTCGCGAGACCGGTTACGTAACAATGTGGATCAGGCTTACACGCAGTCGCGTCTTCAGCAGTGACGATGACAGAAAACAGCGGCGTCAGGTTCGCACGTTGAAAGACGTAACCGACTTCAAGCCTATTCGCCATGCTGACGAGACCGAGTGAAAACTCGCGCGACGTACCTTTCAAAAACGTTAGCACACCGGGAAAGAGCGGCAGTTGATCTTCGATCGCGCTGCGATGCGCGTCGGTCTTCGCCGTCATCACCGACTCGAGTGCCGCATCCGTCAACGGCTTCTTCGCCCGTTCAAACATCGAGCGCACGAACGTCCGATCGTCCATTCCGAGCGAATCGAAATACCACTCTTCTGTCAAATCGATGTCGTGACCGCGCAGCACCTGCTGATATGCCTTCATTTGAATCGTCTCGTCGTCGATGATGACGCCGTTGAAGTCGAAAAAGATTGCTTTGATCATCGGGTTTGCTTTTCCATCGCCACTCTCAGATCGTCCACCAGCTTCGGCAGCCGTTCACTCTCGAGCACGTCCAGACGGCGCAACACTTCCGCCAGCGATAGTTCGTTTTTCAGGTTGACCTGGAAATCGAGGTCCGCCCGCAGTCGATCTTTTCCGCCTTGCCGGTTCTGCGACATCATGATGATCGGCGCCTGCATGCCGGCGATGATCGCGAGCGCGAGATTCAGCATTTGATATGGCGCCGGATCGAAACCACGAACGAGGAGAACCGAGTTCAAGATGATCCAGAAAAGGATCAGGCCCATCGATACGCCGATGAATTTCCAACTGCCGCCAAACTCGGCGATCATGTCGGCGGCCCGATCGGCCAGCGTTTGACGCGCTTCTTCTTCTTCGTTTGCGTTGCGAGATACTCGCGATCGCAACAACTCGTCCGTCCGGCGCAGTCGATCGGTCAAGGCGCTGAGCATTTCGAGCGCTACGTCAGAATTATTGCGGACGAATCGGAGGAAGTCGTCGCGCGACAGCACGGCCAGTCGCGCATCCTCCAGCACTCGCGCATCAGCCGATCGCTGCCGCCCGTCGATGATCGACATCTCACCGAAGAAGTCGCCCTGGGCCAACTCCGCGAGAGTCAATTCGTGCTCGTCCTCATCACGAATACTGATCCGCACGCGACCGCTCTCGATCAGGTACATCGCGTTGCCCTTGTCGCCCTGATTGAAGAGGGGCGTGTTCTGCGGCACGTTTTTCTCTTTCAGCAGGCTGCGCAACTCTTTGGCGGCATCGTCGTCCAGCGAGGCAAACAGCGGGACTGACCGCAGCGCCTCAAGCGTCATCTGACTAGCTGGGTAGGGCATTGGAACCTCCATCCGTGATTCGTCCATCTTTCATAAACACAATGCGATCGGCGAAGCTGGTGGCGAGTTCGTGATCGTGCGTGACCATCAGGATCGTCAGCGAATCCTGCTCCACCATCTCGCGTAACAACCCGAGTAGTTCGTGCGCGCGAATCGAATCGAGATTTCCGGTCGGTTCGTCTGCCAACAACACTTTTGGATTGTTCGCGAGGGCACGGGCGATCGCGACGCGCTGCTGTTCGCCGCCTGACAGTTCCGACGGCTTGTGCGTCAGACGATCGCCAAGACCGACGCGCGCCAGCAGCTCACTCGATCGCGTGCGTCGCTGCTGTCCACGCAGACCTCCGAAAGCGAGAGCCAGCGAGACGTTCTCGCGCGCAGTCATCGTCGGAATCAGGTTGAAGTTCTGAAAGATCATCCCGACTGAGTAACGCCGGTAACGCGCCATCTCTTTTTTCGAGAACGGGCCGAGCGGTTTCGACCCGAAGAACACTTCGCCCTTTGTCGGATGGTCCAACCCGCCGAGCATGTTCAGTAGCGTCGACTTTCCGGATCCCGACGTGCCCTGGATCGCGACAAACTCACCTTCGCCGATTTCAAGGGAAACGTTGTCGAGGGCAGTCACGTTGTTGCTGCCCATCTGGTAGATTTTTGAAACTTCGTGCGCTGCCAGTATCGGGGTCATTCGTGTTTCGAACTAACTCTCCACAACTCGAAGCGCTCTTCTGCAAAACCCTTCAGCGCCATATCAAAGTACACGGCCGACAAGCCTCGCGATTCGATGAGCTGGCGGACCTTTGCGTCGTCGTAAGCCGTGCCCGAGATTATCACGTCGGAACCGCTCGAAAGTCCTTCGAGACGCGCGGCCATGTTGACGGTCGAGCCAAAATAGTCGAGCCGATCATTCAGCGTCACCGCGATGCACGGACCGGTGTGCAGCCCGGCTTTCAACGTCAGCGGCATTGTTCCCTCTGCGGGTGCGGCCAGCAGTTGTTGCGCTTGCAGCACTGCATTCAGTCCGTCGGAAGCACTGCGAAACACAGCCATCACCGCGTCGCCAATCGTCTTCACAATCGCGCCGTCGTTTTCTGTGATCTGCTTTCGTAACACATCGAAGTGACTCATGACCCGGCCAAATGCGGTTGCGTCGCCGATCTCGCGGTAAAGCTGCGTCGAGTTTCTCAGATCGGTGAAGAGTACAGTCAACGTGCCGACCGAGATCTGTTCACCCGGACGCAATGCTTCGCTGGAAAAAAGATCGCGAAACATTTGCAGCGCAGTTACTTCCGCTGCCGTCGTCGCCTGATCGGTCCACTCCAATCGCTCCAGCATCAGGAGTTGTTCGGCGTCAGTCTGGTTGTCGATCGCGAGTGAAAACGTTTCCGCTACGTGTAACGGCGCGTAGCTCCAACCCTGATTTGAAATCACGACTTCCGCCGAGCTCTCGCCTTCGGGCGACACGTCGACGTCCTGCGACCCCTGCAATTCGAGCGTGCGCAAACGGTACCTGCCTTCTTCGAGCGGCAAGGTCAACACGCGTTTGTCGCCGGCAGGCAAAAGCTGTTGCACAACCACGTGCGGCGTCAATTCCGGACTGCCAACACAATACGATTGCACGTCGACACGCCGCACCGCCGCGTTTGGTCGAAACGTCAACTCGACATAGCGTTCGAAATCGACGGTGAAATCGATCTTGCACGCCTCGCAGTGCGAATGCTGGTTGACGTCTTTCAACGAAAGCGGCGACTCCTGTGGACCACGACACAACGGGCACAGCAAGTCCCACTGAAAGTCGAGCAAGCCCGTGCGCACAGCGCGCAGGCACACCTCTAGAACCAGACGTCGCGGCTCGCGCCAGTCGTCGGCGAGTTTGTACGCGCGAATACGACTGACGTCGAAGTCGTCGGCATGTTCGACAAACTCTGCGAGACGATCGGCAATCGAACGCTTCTGTTCGGCCGATTCTGTACCGGCGAGCGCGTCGTTCAGTTTCTGATGAAGCGCCTGCAGCCGCGACAGATCAAACGAAGAGAGCGAAGTATCAGCGTCGCGCGGAACTGTTTCCGTGCCGGACCGGTCATACTCGCGAATCGCACTCCGAAACCTTGGCTCAACTACGAACTTCACCTGTGAAGGTATCGCGATCGAGCCGAGCAGGTTACGCGGTTTGGCCCATAGCTCATACGTGAGGTGCGTGCCGCCGTCAGGGTTCTCGCTTAAATCCGCACGCACGCGCAAACGGGCCATCGGTCCTTTGCTGTAAATACGCTCGATGCCGAACCGCACCGGCTTGACCCACTCGAACGGTTGCTCTTCCCACTCGACCGGCATTCCATAAATCGACAGCCGCACTTTGCGACGCGCATTTCGCCGTCGCTGCTCGTCTTTCTCCACGTCGATGCTGGGAACGCCCGTATCGCGATTGAAGCGGTTGGTGTCGGCAATGAACGGCCATAGCCGCTCGGGGCTCGATTTGAGATCAAACGTCCAGCGAAAATGAAACTCGCGATTACTCAAGCCCGCCATCATTGATTGTCAATTGCCAATTGCTAATTGCCGATTCTAAGACAATCGGAAATCGACAGTCGGCAATCGGCAATGTCTATACCTCTTTGTATTCGGAGTCCACGTCTTCGTGAGACAACGCGACGCGGTAGTTCTTCGACTGTAGCTGTTTAGTGATCAGCAGATCATCTTTGGTCTTGAGGAGATCTGCGCGACTGTAAACCGAGAGTTCGAAATTGTAACCGTGCGTGATCGCGTCTTTCGGACACGCCTCGACGCAGTATCCGCAAAAGATGCAACGTCCGTAATCGATGTTGTAAACCGCGGCGTAACGTTCGTCGACGCCGATGCGCTGATCGGGTGGCCGCGGATCGTCAGCGGCGACGATGTAGATGCACTCCGAAGGACACGCAGCAGCGCACAGATAACACGCGACGCACTTTTCCCGTCCCAGTTCGTCGACGTGCAACAAGTGCTGTCCGCGATAACGCGGCTGCACGGTGACCGGTTCGTCAGGGTACTCGACGGTCCATTTGCGCTTCGGAATGTACGACAACGTCACGGCCATTCCCTGGATGATTGCTTTAGTTGATTCGATTACGTCAGTGATAATTGACATCTGTTTGTTGTGTTGGCTGGACCTCGGATCCGGTCGCCTGCCAGCGCCCGTTCCGCCAGACGAACTTGTCTGTAAAATCAAAAGCCTGTTGCTGTCCCCGCGCGAAGTACGTGATCTTTCCGGTCAGCGTCGCGCGATCACCTGACAGGTGCACTTTCAGAGCGTCGAATTGCCACTTCTCCACGGTGGTGTCGCGCTCGACTGTGGCAAGGTACTCTTTCTTTCCCTGAAGTCCGCCCGTCGGTGATTGTCCAACATAATCGTCCGCCAGGATTCGATCGAGCTTCTTCTTGTCGGCGTTCAGGTTGGCGACGGTCCAATCGTTCTCGATATCCGTCAACTGCGCCAGCACCGCGGCTTCATCAGTCGGCGCCGGAGCGTCGACGTTTTCGACGGGCGCCGGTTCTTCCGTCGTGACGACCACCGGCGGATTCTGTTGGCGCGATCGCACCATCCGCGGGACGAAGATTGCCGCGGCGATCCCCAGCGCAACGACGCCGAGAATAAACGCGCCCAAGAGACCGACCACCCACGGCCACACGCGACGTTGTTTGCCTCTCGGAATGTTGCCGGGTGGAACGTAACCTGACGGCGGACGATACGCAACGGCGTTCCAATCTTCTTCCGTGGAACGTCCGCCGTTCCCGTGCGGCGTGACGACAGTCGATTCGTCATCGACAACGTCCGTGGTCAGCGGAGTCCCGTCGTCAATGCAATAAGTCAGGCTCGGATCGGTGTACGTCCGGTTGCACGTGCGGCAGCGTTTCATTTCACTGGAATTCTAAACTACCGCGCGCTGTCACCCAAATATGAGCGAGAGGGCGAACCAAAGAATTCCAAACACAAAAAACGCAAGATTGATGGCGCCCATGACAATTCCGGCGATCGCCAGGCCACGGCCGGTCGAGTGAGGCGTCTTCTTCATTTGTGAGAGCGCGACGAAGCCTAAGATGATCGCAATGAATCCCGGAATGGGCACGGCGCAGGCTAAACCCATCATCAGACCGACGATGCCCACTATGAACGAGGCGATTGCGACTCCCGGCGGTGGCGGTGAAGGTCGCGACTGCGGCTGGTCGGGCGGCGGGGGCGGTTGCCACGGCCGATCGACCGGTCCGCGTTCATCCGGCGCCATCCAGCCGCTGCCGGGCGACGGATCTCGCGGCAACCATTGGGTCGACTGTTCGGACGGGTCGTCGTATGTAGTTGGACGGATTCGCGGATCCCAGTTCGGATCGGCCGGTGGTGTCAGATCTTCGCGCAGAAGACTGCCGTCTTGAGTGCAGAAAGTCAGCCAGGCTTCAGTGTACTGAGTGTTGCACTGCGGGCAGTACTTCATCGGAAAACCGCTAGACCAATTCGAGACGGCTGAAGAAATACGACACTTCGATTGCGGCGTTCTCGTCAGAGTCGGAACCGTGGACGGCGTTCTCGCCGACGGAACCGCCAAACTCTTTTCGCAGCGTTCCTTCGTCGGCCTTCGCCGGATCAGTCGCGCCCATCAGGTCGCGCCACGATTTTACTGCGCTCTCTTTTTCGAGCGCCATGACGACGCATGGTCCACTCGACATGAACTCGACGAGCCCGGCGAAGAATGGTCGTTCACGGTGGACTGCGTAGAAGCCTTCGCCTTGCTGGCGCGTCATGTGGATGAGTTTAAGTCCGCGGATTTTGAATCCGGTGTCGAGAATGCGTTGAATGATCGAGCCTGTGTGACCCGCGCGCACGGCGTCGGGTTTGATTATTCCGAATGTTAGGTTTGCCATGTCTTCTTTGTGCTTTGTTCTTTGTGCTTTGTACTTAGGTACTTCTGCAGTTCCTGCTGGCCTGGTGAACTCGCTAGCTAAGCGAACAAAGTTCAAAGCACAAAGTACAAAGCTCGTTCCTTAAAGTGCTTCCTTCATTGCTTTTCCAATATCAGCCGGCGACTTGACGACGTGAATGCCTGCATCGCCGAGTGCCTTCATCTTTTCCGCTGCCGTGCCTTTACCGCCGGCGATGATCGCGCCTGCGTGGCCCATACGTCTTCCTGGCGGCGCGGTTTGTCCGGCGATGAATGCGACGATGGGTTTCGTCACGTTCGCTTTCGCAAACGCTGCGGCTTCTTCTTCCGCGGAGCCGCCGATCTCGCCGATCATCACGATGCCCGTCGTTTCCGGATCCTCCTGGAACAAGCGCAGCGCGTCGACGTGCGTGGTACCGACGATGGGATCCCCGCCGATGCCGATCGCCGATGATTGGCCCAGGCCCAATGCCGTCAACTGTCCGACCGCTTCGTAGGTCAATGTTCCGGATCGAGAGACGACGCCGATCGGTCCTTCACGATGAATGTGACCGGGCATGATTCCGATCTTGCATTTGCCCGGTGAGATGATGCCGGGGCAGTTTGGACCAATGAGCCGCGTCGGTTTGTCGCTCAAGTATTCCTTCACCTTCACCATATCGAGCGTCGGAATACCTTCAGTGATACACACAATTACCGGAATACCAGCGTCCGCAGCTTCCATCACGGCATCGGCGGCGAATGACGGCGGCACATAAATCACGCTCGCATTTGCGCCCGCTTCTTTGACGGCGTCTGCGACTGTGTTGAAAACGGGTATGCCCTCGTGCGTCGTTCCACCTTTGCCCGGCGTCACGCCTCCGACGACATTCGTCCCATACTCCACCATCTGCTTCGTATGAAACGTCCCTTCCTTCCCCGTAATACCCTGCACGACAAGGCGGGTAGATTTATCAACTAGCACACTCAACGATGATTGCTCCTCTGATTCGTTAACTTAACATAGATCAAATCGAAATCCGTTTTACACCAGCTCGACGCGCTCGCCGTATTCAGGGACGTGGACGTTCCAGCCGAAACGCTCCTTGATGTGGCCGGCCATGGCGGTGGCGGCCTCGGGTTCGCCGTGCGTAAGAAATGTTTGGTTGGGAATGCCGGATTCCATTCCTGATAACCATTCCAGGACTTCCGCGTAATCAGCGTGCGCGGAGAAGCCGCCGATCTTCGCTATGCGACAACGAACGGGGATCCACTGGCCCATGATCTTCACTTCCGGTTCGCCGTCGAGTATGCGTCGTCCCGTAGTCCCCGCTGCCTGAAAACCAACAAACACGACAGTCGCATCAGGATTCGGGACCAATCGCATCGCGTGGTGCAATACGCGTCCCCCGGTCATCATTCCCGAGGCACTGATGATGATGCGCGCTCCCTCAGCATTGTTCAGTTTCTTCGATTCATGTCGCGACGACGCTGTAATCATCGAATTCGTCCGCAGCGGATGCTTCTGTTGTCGCAACACCGTCGCGTAACCCTCGTCCTGCTCCTCTGTGCGACGGGCATAAGCAGCGGTTGCAGCAGCGGCCATCGGCGAGTCGACAACCACCGGCAACACGGGAATTGCTTCCTCGTCCTCCAACTCGCGAATGAGATAGACGATCTCCTGTGTCCGTCCGACAGCAAACGCGGGTATCAACACCGGCGCATCACGTTTAGCAGCATCGTTGACGATGCGCGCCAGCGCGA
>JAICGQ010000205.1 GCA_025923035.1 Pyrinomonadaceae bacterium
AATCCCGAGAAGCCATTGACAGGCGCCTTGCGCGAGTTCGTTGCCGCAACGACGAAGACGACGCTTTTGGGATTTCGACTGGTCAGGAGCGGTTCCTGAGTGACGGATTTTCACCGTGGGTCGCGTTCCAATTAGCTCATCCGGCAAAGGTGATCTACAATTCACACCAGTAGTTCTTCAGTTATCCATAAGCTCTTTTGTCAGGCAGTTCTAAACCGAGGTTAGTCTCGATATTCGCAATCCAAACAGCATTAGGAGAGTAATGATGAGAGCTAACGCAATACTGCGCAGGGCCGGATTGGTTGTGGCCGCCTTCTGTTTCGGTATCGCAGGCAGCGCTCCCATGGCGCTCGCGCAGGACGTCGGCGTGGATGTTGGCGGATCCGTCTTCAGAGCAAAGAACCCTGAAACCAGGAAAAAGACAACGACCAAGCCGGGTACTACGACCGGAACAACGAAACCAGGTAACAGGACCACCGGCAACTCAAGGGTGAAGCCGGCAGTAGCGGAACGGATCGAAGAGTTGCTCGAGAAGGGCAATCAGGCCCGCGATGCACGACAGTTTGCCGACGCGGAAAACGCTTACAAAGAGGTCTTGAAACTGAAAGCACGCGACGCTCGCGCGGCCTATGGTTTGGGTAACATCTACGCCGATCAGCAACGTTGGGAAAATGCCGAAGCTGCGTATCGCAACTCCGTCGCGTGGGCGCCGACCGATGCTGATGCTCACGTCGCGTTGAGTGTGGTGCTCGTGCAACCGCGCGCCGCAGGTGACAACGCAAAACGATTTGCTGATGCCGAGATGTTTGCGCGCAGGGCCGTTCAAATCGATCCGAAGAATGCGGTCGGTTGGGATCGTCTGGGAGTCGCGCTGCAGACGCGAGGTATCTTCAACAGTGAGACTGAACATTCGTACCGCCGCGCGATCGAACTCGATCCTACGTTTGCGGTCGCGTACGCGCACCTGGCGCGAACGTTGAATAAGCTCGGTAAGGCAGCTGAGGCTAATCCGCTCTACGCCAAGGCAATCGAACTCGCAAAGGATCCCGCGACGCTGAACCTGATCGCCCAGTCGTTACAAGACGAGCAACTGTGGCCGAGTTCGGAACCGGTTTTGAAACGCGCGCTCGAACTCGACTCGCGCAATCCGACGTCGTTGTTGTTGATGGGGCGATTCCTGCTTGCCTACCGGCGTTACCAGGAAGCGGAGCCGTATTTGAAATCGGCGACGGAAGTGAGTTCGAGTGCTTTTCTTCCGTTCAACTTGCTGGGCCGCGCGTATCTGGGAATGGATCGCTTCAGCGACGCCGAAGCGACGTATGAACGCGCGTCGACACTTGCCGGCGACGGTGAGCGAAAGCAACTCGCCGGTATGTTCGGTTTCGAGGGGGTCGGCGACGGTTACCTGAAAGCGCGACAGAAAGAGAACGCCGTTCGCGCGTATCAGCGCGCGGTCGAACTCGATCCGGCGAACAGTGGCGCGGCGCAGAAGTTGGCGAAAGCCAAAGCGAACTGATTTGAGCTCCAGTAAACAAATTCGATAACGTCCAAGAGGTCCGCCTGATGAAGTCTTGCCCCAAGTGTAATCGTACGTTTCCCGACGAAGGTCAGAAGTTTTGCACGTTTGATGGCGGACTGTTGATTGCTCCGCAGACGTTCGATCCAAACGCTACGATTCGCGCGACGTCCATTGACCTGAACGCCGCGTCGGAAAGACCAACCAGCAGAGACTTACCGGATCCAAACGCGACGATCATCGAGAGTTATCCGGCGACGGTCGCACTGCCGCGAAACACTGGTCCAACAGGATCGCCGACAGGCGCGCCGAACACGGCCGACATTTCACCGCAGGCGCCAACTCCACCACCGCCGCCACCGCCGCCATCGTCCTCGGCGCAGACGTCACAACCTTTGCCACCGCCGCCGCAGCAAACGGCTTCGGCGCAAACATCGTCACCATTGCCTCCGCCGCCGCAGACCGCGGTTACGTCGGCGCCGTTGCCGCCTCCGCCAGTCGCAAAACAGAAATCGAAGGTGCCGTGGATCATCGCGGGTGTGCTGGCTTTCCTGTTGCTCAGCGGTGGCGTACTCGGAGCCGGGCTTTATTTCTTTCTGATTAAACCGAATCGGGTCGCCGAGCGACGTCCGGACACTGAACCCGTTGTTCAACCAACGATCGAAACAAAACCGTCGCCCGCAGGCGAACAACCATCGCCGAGTCCGGAAGACACCTTCGTGCCGCCGCCCGATACCGTCCAGTTTCAGAATTCGAGTGCGAATCTCGACGGCAAGCTTGCAGAGCACTTTTTCGACTTCTCGTTCTATTACCCGAAGTCATGGCAACTCGATCCGAACGCCGGCGTTCCGGGTGCGAGAAACTTCGTCAAGGTTGAGCGACGTCTGTCACCTGATGAACCGCAGGAAGATTTTGCGGTCGGTTGGTACACGAGCAGCGGTACGTATGCCGGAGATTTGAGCAACTTCCCGGAACGCGTTAAGGAAGTCAGCGCGGCGCTGGCCAAAGCGTATCCGGAGTACCGGAAAGTTTCAGAAGGACCGACGAAGGTCAACTCGATGGACGCTTATGAGTTCCGCTGGCAAGGTCTTTCAGTTGGCGAAACCGGCGACATCAACTTGTGGGGACGCGTCGTTTTCCTTCCGACTGGTAAAGAGGGTGATACAGCGGGCGCAACCATAGTAATGCTCTCAACATCACTTGCTCCGGAAATAAAGTCTGCCGAAGACATCGGACAAAAAGGTGAAGCGCCGGTGATTCTCGACTCGTTCAGATTTGGCAAGAAGTAGTAATGGCAATCAAGAAGCAAGATACTCCGAGAATAAAGTTTTGGACGCCGTTGCGTGTCGTGACGACGTTGATCGTTCTGGCGTTGCTGGCGGCGTTTGGCGTTTCCAGTTGCAACTCGGGCCGTAGCAACAACGCTCATCTGCCGATCGTGCCGTCGGTCGTTTTTGACACTGAGATGCAGGCCGCGAACGGCAATCCGATCAAGCTTGCGAATTACTCGGGCAAAATTTTGTTCGTGAACCTGTGGGCGACGTGGTGTGGTCCATGCCGGATGGAAACGCCGGAGCTGGTGCGTCTGCACCAGGAGTATCAGCCGCGCGGTGTGGAGTTCGTTGGACTCTCGACTGAAGATCCGAATACGTCAGGGCAGAAAGTGCGCGACTTCGTGACGCAGTACAACGTCGCTTACCCGGTTGGCTGGGCGACGCGTGAAGTGGCGCTGACGTTGATGCAAGGCAAGACGACCATCCCGCAGAGTTACATCATCACGCGGGATGGCCGGTTGTTTAAAAAGATCGATGGGTTTCATCCCAGGCGCACGCCTCCGGAGTTGAAAAAAGCACTCGAAGATGTGCTGGCCGGCGGTTAGTTTTCGTTGGCGT
Organism: Pyrinomonadaceae bacterium; assembly: GCA_025923035.1. Lineage (GTDB taxonomy): Bacteria > Acidobacteriota > Blastocatellia > Pyrinomonadales > Pyrinomonadaceae > PSRF01. The sequence goes on from JAICGQ010000205.1 coordinate 3,409, forward strand.
CCTGCGCGTCGTTTATAGTCTGCTCTTTCAATCCTTCGCGAACGTCTTTCTTAGCTTTCTGTTCCAACTCCTTCATTTCTTTTTCGACGCGCGCTTCGACTTGATCGATGGGCGCCGGTTCGTTCAGTTCGTCCTGTGTTGTGATCTTGTTTTTGTCGATATTCATCGTCTTTTATTTTCTCCCGATGATTTAGGCTAGCAATTCATCGGTTACAGAATTGCTGGGTTTTGGTGACGATTGTGATCTTAATCACACGGCCGCTTTTCTCGACAAAAACAGCGCCGGGCGGTAGACTCAGGTTGCCAATGAGTTTTCTGGTGTCCCTCAAAGTGGTCCGATTGCTGCTGGCCGTTTCGGTTTCTTTATGGCTGGCGGGCGGATGTTTGCTGGGTTGCGGCAGCGCGATGGCTGCGCAAGGCAACGGCGACGAATCGAGTCAGGCCGCTGTCGAAGGCGAGAGCTGTCACACCGCGCAGAAGCATCACTGCTGTTCCAAACCAAAGCCCGCAAAACAGAGCGCGCACGCGAAGACATTCGATCTCAAACTAATCGAATCAACGCTGGCGCTCGCTTCGCTTCCCCGCGACCTGATGAAGGATTGTCCGCTCGCAATGAATGCGACGGCGGCCGCCGCGAAGGCCAATACCAATTCACCTGAAGCCGCTCAAACTACTAATGCTGAGCTGCCGGTCGGGATCCGGAATGGCGAACTGCCTCAGAAACACGTCATCGTTCCGCTGGTGCCAAACCGCGGTCCGACATATCTTCGCTGCTGCGTTTTCCTGATTTAAAGAACTTCCTCCACATCCCGTATTTACTCGCCAGAGTCTCACACGGCATACCTGTGTGTGCGCTGGTGTCCGAAACAGTAATCATCTGAATAGGAGAACGAAAATGAAACCCCGAAAGAGCACTGTACTCATCGTGCTGCTCACCTTCTTGTTGGCAGCCTTCGCGATCGCGATGGCGCAGGGTACGACGCAGACCGATCAGAAGAAGAATGCCGACTCGTGTTGCGCCGAGGGCGCGAAGTGTTGCGCCGAAGGCGAGTGTAAGCACGAAGACAAGAGCTGCTGCAAAGACGGCGCGGAATGTTGTAAGGAAGGCGCCGAATGCTGCAAGGCCAATGCGAACAAGGATCATGCTGACTGCTGTGGTGAGTCGTGCGAGATGAAGGCCCACCACGACTCGGCAAAGGCCAAGCACGATCCCAAGAAGCATGGTGAGTGCTGCAAGGCCAAGAGCAAGGACGCCAAGGACGCGAAGCCTAAGACGAAAGCTGAGTAATTCCTGGTGTTCTTAAATCCGTATTGTCCATTTTCCCAGGGGGTTGGCGAATGATTCTTTCTAAACGCGCGATACTGTGCGTCGCTGTTTTGGTGTTTTTGGCTCACAATGTGTTTGCGCAGCACGAAGGTCATCAGCCACCCCCTGCTAAACCCGCCGCTACTCCATCGCCTTCGCCGAACACAGGTTCGACCGATCATGGGGAGATGGAGCATGGTCTCGTCGTCGTCGAAGATGATGACATGCTCATTCGTGTCGGCAACAGTCACGCCAACCTGATGCCGATGGGACGCATGGGCTCGGGAACGTCGTGGCAACCCGCGTCGAGCACGATGCCGATGCTGCACAAACAGGCAGACGATTGGTTGTTGATGTTTCATTACAACTTCGTCGCCGGTGTGAACGCGCAAGGTGGACCAAGAGGCGTCACCAAGTTTGAGTCGGCGAACTGGTTCATGCCGTCCGCGATGCGTCGCGTGGGCAACGGCACGCTGGAGCTGCGCGGCATGTTCAGCTTCGAACCTTTTACGTTTCCGCCGGGCGGATCACCGCTGTTGTTTCAAACAGGCGAAACGTACAAAGGCGAACTGATCATCGATCGCCAGCATCCGCACGATTTGTTCATGGAGCTGAGCGCGACGTATACGCGACCGCTTGGCGAGAACGGCACGTGGTTCGTTTACGGCGGTTATCCTGGTGAACCCGCACTCGGTCCGGTCGCGTTTATGCATCGAACGTCGGCATCGGAAAACACGTCGGCGCCGCTGTCGCATCACTTGCAGGACTCGACGCACATCAGTTTCGGCGTCGTCACGACCGGGTTCACGTATCGCTGGTTCAAACTCGAAGGATCGATCTTCAACGGTCGCGAACCCGGCGAGAATCGCTACAACTTCGAGGCCAACCCGTGGACGTCGCGATCGGCGCGGCTATGGTTTGCGCCGAACGACAACTGGTCCATGCAGGTGAGTCACGGTTTCCTGCGTAACCCGGAAGTGTTGGAACCGGGCGACGTTCGTCGCACGACGGCGTCGATCAGTTACAACCGGAGGTTCGAAAAAGGATACTGGGCGTCGAGTTTGATCTGGGGACGAAATCACGAGGGTCACGGCGACGAAATCTTCAACCTGAACGGTTACATCGCGGAATCGACCGTCAACTTTCTCGATCGGAATTACCTCTACACGCGGCTCGAACTTGTCGATAAGAACCAGCTTCTGCGCGACGAAGATCGGGCGCAGCTAGGCATCACCGAACATCATCCGTCGTTTCGCATCGGCGCGTACACGTTCGGCGGCTCGCGGGAGATTTGGAATACCGAAAAGCATTCGCTGGCTATCGGCAGCGACGTCACGTTCTATTCCAAGCCGTCGATTCTCGACCCCATTTATGGTACAAATCCCGTGTCCTGGAAATTCTTTTTTAGACTGCGTCCGCAGAAGATGTCGATGAGCGGAATGCATGGGACACACTGAGTCTTGGGAGTTTTGCAATGACAAAGACCTGGTTACTTATTGGCGGCATTCTAGTTTTGCTGATCGTGGCGGTCCTCGTCGTTAATCAGCAGAAGACAACCCAGCCCCCGAGTGAGCGTCAGGCGAGCAACGCGACGCCGGTGGACCAACACGCCTCACATAATCACCCGACGACGAAAGTCGTGCCGGCTTATTTCGAAACAGCGCCGAGCCGCAGCAGTCTTGGTCCAACGCTCGCGCCGGAAAAGTTTGAAGGACTGACTCGCGATGCCTATCACGCGGCGCGAGAGATTCCAACGACGCTGGCGCAACTGCCGTGCTATTGCTACTGCGATCGCGGCATGGGCCACAAGAGTCTCTACAGTTGTTTCGAAGACGATCACGCCTCGCATTGCGCGGTCTGTGTGAACGAAGCGCTGCTTGCTCTCAAACTCGAAAAAGAAGGAATGAGCGCGCCGCAGATCCGCGATCGCATCAACGAGACGTTTGGAAAGAATTAGCAAATCAGTTTGGAACAATCAGGAATCTAGGAGGAGTAATAATGACCAAGTACGCGTTTCTTCTGGTGTTCGCGATGGTTGCGATTCTCGCTTGCAGCCCGGTGAATGCCGTAAACGAATTGCCGACCGTGGGATCGGCTGCCCCGGCGTTCACTTTGACGAACAACGAAGGCAAGCAGGTTAGCCTGAGTGATTTCAAAGGGAAGTGGGTCGTCCTTTATTTCTATCCGAAGGACTTCACGGAGGGATGCACGATTGAAGCCCGCAATTTTCAGCGCGACCTCGCGAAGTATGAAGCGGCGAAGGCCGTCATTCTCGGCGTGAGCGTTGATACCGCGGAATCACACAAGGAGTTCTGTGCGAAGGAAGGATTGAACTTCAAACTTCTCGCGGACACTGAGGCCAAGACCTCGGCGGATTATGGTTCAGTGATGGAGTATCAGGGCAACAAACTTTCAGCGCGGAATACGTTCATCATCGACCCGAACGGCAAGATCGCGAAAGTATTTGAGAGAGTGAAAGTGCAGACGCACAGTGAGGAAGTGCTCGCAGCGCTGGCTGAATTGCAGAAAGGCTAAGACGTTTGCCGCGGATCTGGTGCTGGTCCACAGCGACCGGTACCGGATCTAGCGTTTCTTGATCGCTATAACTCTCATTACTCCGGTGCGGTCCTCAATCGTGAAATCGATCTGATCCTCCACCTGCAAGCCATTCAATAACGACGCGTCCGACACGTCAAACTCCATCTTCATGGCAGGCATCAGGCCTTCGATGTCTCCGTGATTGATCTCGATCGACGGCGCTTTGGGATTCAACGCTGTGACCGTGCCGACACCGGGATAAGTTCTCGTCGCGACAGCAGCATCTGCCCCAGTCGCAGCAGAAGGTGTGGGAGTTGCGGCATTATTAGTCGAGTGATTACCGCCACAGGCAAACAAAAACACCAGCGCAAGGCAAGGTGAAAGTCGTACCAGATTCAGTCTCATTTGTGATCAGCTTTTATCAACCAGACGCTTCGTTTGTCTTTCACCTTCGAAACGTAAGCTATGAACAATCCATCTTTACTCATCGCCGCCGCGGGTAGTTCGACGTTCAAACCGATGCTCACCGGTGGACCATCGTCTCCAAGCGTGCGCAGCTTACCTTCAGTGCCCTTATCGCTCGTCGTCTCCCAGACAGCAATATCTGAGTTGGTCCCAGCCGCCAGCGCCGGTGTGCCTCGCATGTTTCCCTGCGCGAGCAACTGCCTACCTGAGAAACTCTGCCCCTTGTCTTTCGACTCCGCAACGTAGAGTCCCGGCTGATTGGCCTCGCCTGCTGCATACCATAACACTTTCAGCGTGCCATTATCAGCGACGGACAGCGACGGGCCTGAGACGGGACAGCCGTGAAGCACCCATTTGTCGTCACTGACGATGACGGGTTTTGAGAAAGTCGCGCCCGCGTCCGAGGAAGACGTGACTGCGATGTGTCGATAGTTGCCCGGAAGGACGTGTCGCCAGCCGATGTAAATCGTGCCGTCGTTCGCGACCGCGAGCGCCGTCTTGCAACACGGACACGCATCTGCAGCGATCTTGCGATTGCGTGAGAAGGTGCGGCCGCCGTCTGTCGAGTCGGCGATGAACAGTTCGCGATTGCTTTCCATGTGATGTCCGTCTGCCTTTGTCGAAGGTTTCGGCGCGGCGACGTTTCGCTCGTCGAGCCAACTCACGTAGATGCGGCCGTCATTGGCGATACCCAACGAGTGCATGCCATGAGCTGCGGGAATCTTGTCGTCGTTGATCTTGACGGGCGTGCCGAATGTTTGGCCCAGGTCAGACGAAACGGACAAGTAAAGATCCGTCCCTTTCTTGCCGTTCAACTCGAGTCGCGTGGTCCATACGACGTAGACCTTTCCATCTTTCCCGACGGCGACGCTCGGTTGATCGCCGCGCCACGCAGTCGCGGTGCCCGCCTCCGGATTCACGCGCACTGCCGCAGCCGGCGGCTTCCCGGGTTCGTAACGACTGATCATCACGTCCGCTCGATTGTTTGGTTCGTGATTCACCCACGCGACGTAATAGCTTCCGTCAGGCGCGACGCTGGTTGCGGGTTCCGCGGCGTCGACACCTTCCGCGGAAACCAGCACCAACGGCGAACCCAACACGGGCGTCGATACTCTGTTCGCCTGCAACCGGTCACAGGAACAGAGAAACGCGCAGGCGAAGATGCAAAAAATTCCGATGGCTAGTCTGTTTTTCCCGAACATCTTTAAAAATTCAACCTCATTCCCAACTGAAACTGTCGCGGATCGAATGC
>JAICGQ010000206.1 GCA_025923035.1 Pyrinomonadaceae bacterium
ATTCAGCGGATGAGAATAGCGCGCCGTGAGCAGTTCAATGCGTTGCTGCGGCGCTCGTGAGGCAGACTGCAAGTTATGGAAAAAAGCCGGCTCCGCCGGGGGTGTGACTTCGATGCAGTCAACCTGCTCATCCGCGGCCAGCTTCCGAATCGAAGTCAGGCAATCCGAGGTACTTTCGAACCACGTCCTTGGCGCTGCCCACGTGCTGAACGTTCGCCCCTCGACGGCATTAACCAGTTGGTTTCGCAAACGCGAAACGAAGCCGGTCATTTCGCCGAAGGCATTTGGAACCGGTTCAGAGGCGCTGTTGCATACCTCAACGTACCGTTGCCGGAGCGCGTTAACGATTATTTTTTGCCGCGTGCTCAATTAAGCTTCGGGTGTGGACCTTGAACTTGTGTTTCAAGTTCCTGGCCAATTCGGTGAGAGTTATAAACTTTACGTCGGAGCTCTGAACCGCTCTCTCCAGGAACCTTTCAAGATCGGAAAAGTTATGCAGGTCTTTGGTGTGGTTTTCGAGCACGACTGGGACCTCAGTCAAACCGCTTGCTCTCGATCGTTTGCGAATGGAATCAAGCATCTCCATCATCAGCGCATAATCCAGTTGCGCAAGATCGGAAATCGTGTGCTTGCCCTTGATATAGGGAACGATTCCCTTCCGATAAATCCGTTTGGCTAAGCTGCCGTCGATTTGCGCCCACTCTCCACCATAAGCTTCCACGCTGCGACCATTGTGACTTACCGGGGCTGGGCGAGAGATCGTGTTTTTGACCTTACCAACAATCTTGTCGAGATGACCCCGCAATACTTGCCGGCGTGAAGCATAAAAGCAGTTGGTAGGAACACAGATGATAGGCTCGACTGTGTCTGAGATTTTTCGAGCGTCAGTCATCACTGGGTAGTAAGGTAAGAAGGCTTCCTCACATTGCGTGTAGTCGAGCTTTATGTTCCGCGTGTCGTATTTGACTCCTGCCACGATACTCATATCGAAGACGATACCGATATCGACAAGAACGTCGAGCATATGCGGAGAAGGCGCTATGCACCAGGCTCCCGAGCGAAACGACACACAACGATAATTGGGGTCGATATCCTTAAGTAGATTCTCCAGATAATCTTTGCCGCCCTGTAGCATCTCTAGCGCCGTTTCCCGAGAGTAGTTCAGGATCGACCAGTCACTCGTCAGAATCCAGCGTCCGTCCTGGTATTGGGCATTTTGCCATTGTGGGTGAATGTGCAACTGAATGTCGTGCCCCTGGCGAAAGGTTTCCCGCACGACATTTTCCCATTCATCCGCCAACACCCGTAGTTCCGATTGCTCATTCTGAAAACGCCTAAAAGTAATTTGTTGCATTACCTCGGCGTTGAATGAGCCGCGGATGCCCAAGCGGTTGTAGATGTTGACAAGCCGCCGCATCGGCTCAAACTGCAATTGACGAATATCGCCAGAGCCATTCCCACTCAGCTCCCAATCATCAACCAATGCGAGGTATATAGTTGTCATGAGTTGGTAATGCTCTCGATTTGGATGTGAATCGGGCGCGGATGTTTTCTATCCCCGCCCGAAATCGTTTCTAACTGAAACGGCAGCCGTCACGGGAAATAGACATAATCCCACGCACCAAATCCGTTTTGGAGAAAATCAAAAGCGACACTAAACGGCGCTGATTCTTTCCTGACTGCCAGATCGGTGTTTGTGTTAACAGCAATACCACCGACCGGGAAAAAAGTCGAGTAATGGTGTGGCACCGGGCGATGCAGGCTGTCACCATAACCGGCGAAAGACTGAGTGCTGAAGGCCTGAAAAGTCACCGCACTACAGGGCGATGGAGAAATGGATTGGTTAAGAACAATACGCCAAACGCCATCGTCGCCTTTGACGCTGAAGTCAACGTATCCGTCTCCATTGAAATCGCCTGCGGCTGGACGGCCAGCTTGGGGCAGTATGCCACTGTGAGAAACATCCCAGGTACCGAAGCCGTTAAATGACCAATCAATGTTGAAGTTTCCCAGCGATCCTCCGCTGCTCACCCAAACCGCAAGGTCTGCCTTCACATCGAAATTGTCGTACTGCGCGGGGACCGGGATGTTTTGTGCGCCGCCATAGCCCAAAAACGCGGCGTCCCAAGCACCGAAACCGTTTGCCGCATAGTCGATATTCCACGATCCGCTGGTTGACTTCACCGATAGATCAGCCAGGCCATCTCCGTCGTAATCCGCCGGTACGGGCCAGTTCTGCGAGCCGCCGTAGCCCCAATACACGGCGTCCCACAAACCGAAGCCGTTCCATGCGTAGTCGATATTCCATGATCCTTGAGAGTGTGACTTCACTGACAAATCCGCGAGGCCGTCACCGTCATAATCGGCTGGCACCGGCAAATTAGTCTGGCCACCGTAGCCGAAGAACGTTTGGTCGTAGCCATTGAAGCCATTTGAGGAGTAGTCAATGGTCCAAGCTCCGCTGAAGTCCTTAATAGACCAATCGGCGAGGCCGTCACCGTCATAGTCAGCGGGCGCATACCCGTCGACCGACGCCAGGTAATTTGGAAAGTGGCGATTAGTGGTGCAGACTTGGCCCACTGCTTGTGAACTGATACTTGAGATAAGCGCTAACAGCGCTAGCATCGTTGTAAGTCTTCTCATTTGTTACTCCTTGATGAGTTAAGTGGTCGTGGTTGCTGTCGGATGTGCCTTCGCAAGGCACACGCTTCCGCTCTGACACAGCTACCAAACGCGAGGCAAACGGTACCTGGAGATCAGACGGCTAATTGCTGCGGTCAGGGAGGAAGACGACTTACGATTCAGGGCTTGTTGCGCGAAACTTAATGGGAAGTCGCACGTGAATGGCGGGGGAATTCTTTTGCGAGCGACGGAAAATTACGCGCTCCTTTTACGGGTGTCAACTTAAAAGTAGGTTACAAAATAATGGCAGTTCTGTTGTTACGCGTGCGCGTGTGTGAATGGTGACCGAACGTACCAATGGTGCATTTCTCGATTCGCTGATTTATCATTCGCAGTCTATCCATGAGCACAGAACCAAACAAAGTCATTTACTCGATGGTCGGTGTCAGTAAGTTTTACGACAAGAAGCCGGTCCTCAAAGATATCTATCTCTCCTACTTCTATGGCGCGAAGATCGGCGTCATCGGTTTGAATGGATCCGGCAAGTCGTCGTTGCTCCGCGTACTCGCGGGCGTCGATAAAGACTTCAACGGTGAGACCGTCATCTCACCGGGATTCACCGTCGGCTATCTCGAACAGGAACCGCTACTCGACGACGCGCGCACCGTCCGTGAGGTCGTCGAAGAAGCCGTGCAGGAAACAGTCGACCTGTTGAAAGAGTTCGACGAGATCAACGCGAAGTTCGGCGAAGAGATGAGCGACGACGACATGTCCGCGCTACTCGAACGCCAGGGCGAAGTCCAGGAAAAACTCGACGCGCAGGACGCGTGGGATCTCGACTCGCGTCTCGAAATGGCGATGGACGCACTTCGTTGCCCGCCGCCGGAAACGTCAGTGAAGGTTCTGTCAGGCGGCGAGCGTCGCCGCGTCGCACTCTGCCGCTTGCTGCTGCAAAAACCCGACATCCTGTTACTCGACGAGCCAACGAATCACCTCGACGCTGAATCTGTCGCGTGGCTTGAACATCACCTGCAAAGCTACGCGGGAACGATCATCGCCGTCACTCACGATCGATATTTTCTCGACAACGTCGCCGGCTGGATTCTCGAACTCGATCGCGGCCAGGGCATTCCCTGGAAAGGCAACTACACCTCGTGGCTCGAACAAAAGCAGGAGCGGTTGCGACGCGAAGAAAAGTCGGAAACTGAACGTCAGAAAACCCTGCAACGCGAGCTCGAATGGATTCGCATGTCGCCAAAGGCGCGGCACGCAAAAGGCAAAGCGCGAATCAATTCGTACGAAGACCTGCTGCGACAGGAGACTGAAAAGCGACGCGAAGATCTGGAGATCCACATTCCTGCCGGACCACGTCTCGGCAACCTCGTCATCGAAGCTGATCACGTGACCAAAGGTTACGGACAAAAGCTTCTCGTCGAAGACATGACTTTCGCGCTGCCGCCGGGCGGTATCGTCGGCGTGATTGGTCCAAACGGCGCGGGCAAGACGACGCTGTTCCGCATGATCACGGGTCAGGAAGAACCTGACGAAGGCACGATTCGCAAAGGCGAGACAGTCGTGCTCGCGTATGTCGATCAGAGCCGCACGCTGGCTGCGGACAAGTCGATCTGGGAAGAGATTTCGGGCGGTGAAGAGTCGTTGAAACTCGGCAACCGCGAGGTCAACTCGCGCGCTTACGTCGCGCGTTTCAATTTCTCGGGTTCGGACCAGCAGAAGAAAGTCGGGATGCTTTCCGGCGGCGAACGCAATCGCGTGCATCTGGCGAAGATGTTGAAGGAAGGCGCGAACGTTTTACTGCTCGACGAACCGACAAACGATCTGGACGTCAACACGTTGCGCGCGCTTGAAGAAGCACTCGAAAATTTCGCCGGCTGCGCAGTAGTGATCTCGCACGATCGCTGGTTTCTCGATCGCATCGCGACCCACATTCTCGCCTTCGAAGGCGACAGCAAAGTCTTCTGGTTTGAAGGAAATTACTCTGACTACGAAACCGATAGAAAATCACGTCTGGGAGCGGCCGCAGAAATACCACACCGCATCAAGTACCGTCAGTTGACTAGATAACCCGGGGTGGTTTCAGCTTGAAAGGATCACTTCAGCAAGAACAAGTCGGGAAGGGGGCAAGCAAAGCGCGCCCCCGCCTGCTTGCGCTGAAGCGGGGGCGTTGCCCCCTTCCTGACTTGTTCTTTCATCGCGAGTTCAAAGTGAACGAGGCCACGACGACCCCTGAATGAAGCGCCCCGACCTGCGTCACGCTTTCGCCAATCTGTTTGCCGAATCGAATCGAGGGTTGCTATTGGACCTCGTGGTCTTCGTAGCAAACCTCTTCCTGATGCGAAAGCTGACGGGACTGTTCATCGATCTCTTCAGCTTGGTTTCCGCCGAACAACCGCTCGCGAAACTCGCACTGTCGCTAATAGCCCTCGGCATGATGATCCTGCCGGCCGCGGGCGCCGTCCTCAAACGATGGCATTTTCATCAACGGTGGAAACAAGCGAACAAAAGTTTCGACACCGAGTACGACGGAGGGTATGGTTGTCTCTTCAATCCGATCTTTTATTTCTGTCTGAACGTCGTGCTGATGTCGGCAGTCGTCGCCGGAATCGGCGACCTCCTCTTCGGCAAGGCATTGATGGAGAATGGCTGGTACTTCCTGCCGCTCCTCTTCGGCGGACTGTTCCTGACGATCTTCCAAACCGTTCTGATCTATCGATACTTCTCTCCACCCCAGAGGCCGCCCAAAAGCGAATTCCTGCAACGGCCGGAGAGCGAGCAATTGGGCGACGTCTGCATCTTCGTAAACATGCTCCTGTTTCAAGTAGCGTGGAACCTGCTGACGGATTTGCCACTTGGACCACCATCCGGCGTCGCAGAACTTATCGGCCGGATCGGGTTTCTGACTTTCATCGCCTTCCTGATCTACTTTCCGCCACGCATGCTGTACCTGGCGGAAGATCTGCACCGCAAGAGCACCTGGTGGACGATGCTGCTGGCAAACTCGCCGGTCATTGCGAGGGTCGTGCTCGGCCTATAATATTTCCGCCGGAGAAACACCATGAAGAACACAATTCTTGGCATCGCGATCGCTTTAATGTGCGTTTCGGTAACAAGGGCGCAAGAGGATCCTGGTCCGATCAGAAACTTCCTGCGCGTCAACGATCAATTCTGCACCGGCGGACAACCGCGACTCGAGCATCTCGAAAAACTGAAAGCGGACGGCGTGAAAGCGATCATCAATCTGCGTCGCCCAACGGAGCACCGCGCCGACGAAGAAGAAGCCAAAGCAAAAGAGCTCGGCCTGCGCTACTTCAACATTCCAGTCTCCGTCGGCGATCCGAAAGACGAACAGGCGGATGAGTTTCTTAAGATCACCGACGATCCCGCCAATCGGCCGGCGTTCATTCATTGCACGGCGGCAATTCGCGTCGGTGCGTTCTGGATGATCAGACGAGCACTGCGCGACGGGTTTACGATCGAAGAAGCTGAAGCGGACGCGAAGAAAGTCGGCCTGCGCGACAATCCGCAGTTGAACGAATTCGCGAAGAAATACATCGAGAAGCACCAGAAGAAGGCGGCTGCGTCAGGTCTTCCCTCCGACCCATTGAAGTTTGGCGCGTTTAATGCCCGTTTCGATCCCAGCGGCACGTTTACGATCGAGGGCTCTGGTTGGCCCAAGCTCAACGGCAACTGGAAGAAAACCGGAGACGAAGCGGAGTTCGTGATGAGCGGCGGTCCCGGCGGTTGCGACGGCAGCGGTAAATACCGCGTCAACGTTGAGGGCCAGGGCATGTCGCTCAATTTGATCTCTGACGATTGCAGGCCGCGCCGGATGATTCTCGATCGCAGCACCTGGCGACCCGCAACCGAGGCCGTCTTCATCCCGCCGCGAAAAATCACGTTGACAGGCGGCGAGCGTCTCTCATCGCGACTAAAAGCCGCGCCGCCGAAGGGAAGCTGGCCATCGTTTCGTGGACCACAAGCGTCCGGCGTTGCCGACAAGCAAAACCTGCCCGACCAGTGGAACGGCAAAACCGGCGAGAACATTCTCTGGCACGCGAAGATTCCCGGCCTGGCCCATTCGAGCCCGATCGTCTGGGGCAAACACGTCTTCATCACCAGCGCAGTCAGCAGCGATCCGAAAGCAACCTTCAAACCCGGACTCTACGGCGACGGCGACGCGTCGAAAGATCAGTCGCAGCATCGCTGGATGATCTACGCGCTCGACAAGCAGACGGGAAAGATTGTTTGGGAACGTGTTGCGTATCAGGGCGAGCCGCGCGAGAAGCGTCACATCAAAGCGACCTACGCGAATTCCACACCTGCGACTGACGGCCGCATCGTTGTTGCCTGGTTCGGCTCGCAGGGTCTCCACACTTACGACGTGAACGGCCGGTTTCTCTGGAAAGTCGATCTCGGACGACTCGACGCGGGCGCTTACGACATTCCGACATACGAATGGGGCACCGCGAGTTCGCCCATCATCTGGAAAGATCTCGTCATTCTTCAGTGTGACACGCAAGCCGATTCTTTCATCATCGCGTTCAATGCGAAGACGGGCGAGACAGTTTGGAAGACTGCCCGCGAGGAGATTCCATCGTGGGGCTCGCCCACCGTCGTTACGACTTCCAAAGGCGAGGAACTGGTAACAAACGCCTCGAACTTCATTCGCGGTTACGATCCACGCACCGGAAAAGAGCTGTGGCGACTCGGCCGCAGTTCGAAGATCACTGCGCCGACTCCGATCTTCGCGGACGACATGCTCGTGGTTGTGAGTGGGCGTGGACCAGAGCGCCCGATCTTCGTCGTTAAAGCCGGCGCACGTGGTGACATCACACTTCCGGATGGAAAGTTGAGCAGCGATGCTGTGCTGTGGAGTCGCACCGGACGCGGTTCTTACATGCCGACGCCGTTGATCTACGACGGCATCCTCTACGTGCTCGCGAACAACGGCACGTTCGACGCTTACAACTTGAAAACGGGTGACGAACTCTATCGCCAGCGACTGCCCGTGATTGGCAGCGGCTTCAGCGCGTCGCCTGTTGCGGCAGACGGGAAGATCTATTTATCGAATGAAGACGGCGAGATCATCGTGGTCGCGGCCGGTCAAAAGTTCTCCCATATCGCAACCAACACGATGGGAGAACTATTGATGGCCACGCCGGCGTTGTCTGACGGCGTGATGTACGTCCGTTCAGCCGAGAGCCTGTTCGCAGTGGGCAAGAAGAATTAACTACGTACTTTGTGCTTTGTACTTAGAACTTTGCTCGCATTTCTAGCAGTCGCTCAAAATCGAACAAGTAACAAAGCACTAAACAAAAAGTACCAAGTACAACTGGTTACGGTTGCACTTGAATGTTGCCGCCGCCGTGTTTGACGTCGACGAACGAGTACGACGAAAGCGGAAAACTCTGACAGCCGATCGTTTTGCTCTGATTTGACGGCACGCCGGCGTCGTCATCACGTTCAAAATCCTTGGCGATCCACGTCAGGCTCGCGCCGTTGTCGTCGTCGCGTTCCGCGTCTGTCGGAATCCAGTTCTGCGTGGCGGATTGGTAAACGCCCCACGTGAGCTTGTCGGCGGTTGGAAGGTTGACGCCTTCGCCGTTGTCCTCAACCACCAGCAACACGCGTAGTCCAAGTGCGGCGGCAATGTTGGATTCCGAGATCACGCCGCTCATCACGGCTTGCTTCCCCGTTATTTGCAAACAATCAAACTTTGCGGTGATTACCGTGCCCGGGCTGGTTATTGCGGTCGGGTTGTCGGGATCGGGAACAGGCACTGCGGCCTGATCGGTGAAAGTCATCTCGCCGACGGTGCGTCCGTTGTTCTGAACGCGGGCGTGAAATTCAAGATTTCGTATCGCTCCGTCTTCAAGTGAAAACTGAAAATTGCCGTTGGCTGATGGTCCATCTGCGCTGGCATGAGTCAGGCCTGGGAGAGCGAGACCGATACACAACAGTGCCGCAAGCGAAGCGCATGCAATGCTCTTCATGGGAGGGAACTCCTTTTTCATCTGGGCTAAGTGTCTCGCCTTATAGCGGCTTCGCTCCGCCGATGTCAAACGCGACCCCTACTTTTAATCCGTGCTACCCTATCGCCGATGTTACAAGGAATTACGGGATCCCTCGCGACACTACTGACATTCATTATCATTGCCACTGCTTCGTCACAGGGCGGCAGCATTCGCGGAAAAATCGTTGCCGACATACCGGACCAACGACGAGCATTGCCGGGAGTCGTCGTAAATCTCAGCGGTGAAAGACTGGGC
>JAICGQ010000207.1 GCA_025923035.1 Pyrinomonadaceae bacterium
CCGATCGAATACACGGACGTCACATCCGACGCCGGCATACGCTTCAAACACAACAGCGGAGCGTTCGGGAAAAAGTACCTGCCCGAAACGATCGGCGCGGGTGGCGCGTTTCTCGATTACGACAACGACGGTTGGCAGGACGTTTTCCTCGTCAACTCGATGGACTGGCCGGAATCGAAAAAGCGTCGTTCGTTCTCCGCGCTCTATCGCAACAACAAGGACGGCACGTTCACGGACGTTACGCATCAGGTCGGACTCGGCGTCGAGATGTACGGCATCGGAGTCGCTGTTGCTGATTACGACAACGACGGCAACGAGGACATCTTCGTAACTTGCGTCGGTCCGAATCATCTCTTCCGCAATCTCGGCAATGGAAAGTTTGCAGACGTCACGGCCAGGGCTGGCCTTGCGGACCCCGGCTTCTCTTCAAGTGCAGCCTGGTTTGATTACGACAACGACGGCAAGCTCGATCTGTTCGTCGGCAGGTATGTCGAGTGGACCGTGCAGACGGATCGGTTCTGCACGCTCGACGGCAAGAACAAGACGTACTGCACGCCGCAGACTTACGAAGGACAGAGCTCGCAGTTGTATCACAACCGCGGCAACGGAACTTTCGAAAACGTCACCGAACGCGCAGGCGTGAACGATCCCGCCGGCAAGACTCTCGGCGTCGCATTACTCGATTATGACGACGACGGCTGGCTCGATCTCTTCGTCGCCAACGACACCGAACCAAACAAACTCTACCGCAACAATCGCAACGGCACGTTCACGGACAACGCCGTCATCGCCGGCGTTGCCTTTAGCGAAGCCGGAACCGCGCGCGCGGGAATGGGTGTCGATGCGGCCGACTACGACGGCTCGGGTAAACAGAGCGTAGTCATCGGCAATTTCACTAACGAAAGCATCGCGCTCTATCACAACGACGGCTCCGGACTCTTCACCGACGAAGCCGCCGCGTCAGGGATCGGTAAGGTCTCAGCGCAGTCGCTGACCTTCGCGTGTTTCTTCTTCGACTACAACCTCGACGGTCTGCTCGACGTCTTCGCCGCAAATGGTCACGTTTCTGACGACATCAGCATCGTGCAACCGACAGTGAAATATGCGCAGCCGCCGCACCTGTTTCAAAACAACGGAAGGAAGAAGTTTCAGGAGGTGACGTCGAAACTAGGCCGATCGTTGAATCGAGCGATCGTCGGACGCGGCGCCGCGTACGGCGACTACGACAACGACGGCGATCTCGATCTGCTGATCACGACAAACAACGGTCCGGCACGTTTGCTTCGCAACGATAATGCGAACCAGAACGACGTCTTGCGTGTCAGGACAATCGGCGCGCGCGCGAATCGCAACGGTATCGGCGCGAAGGTCGTAGTCAAGACTTCCAAAGGCCGCACGCTTTATCAGATGGTGCGCACCGGATCGAGTTACTGTTCCCAATCCGAATTGCCGCTGGTGTTTGGCCTGGGTAAACCTGAAGAGGGAACAACGCTGACGATCGAGATCACCTGGCCGGGAAATCAGAAGGACCGCATCGCTGACGTAAAGCCGAATCAGATCGTCACGATTCAGGAAGGTAAGGGCGCGACTGCAACGGAGCAGATTGTATTTGTGCGCACACCGCCGGCTCAGCCATCACCATCAGCGCAGCCGTCGCCGTCGGTTAGTTCGCAATAGTTTTATTTCTGGATCTTGCCGCTCAGTTGATCGGCGTCTTTCTTTAACAGTGCGCTGAGTTGAATGACGTTCTCGAGATCGCGTTTCGCACTGGCGAGCTTCTCAGTGTCGATCAAGTTGGGTTGTTCGATCACCGGATTCGTAACGAAGCTCCGGATCTGTTTGCAGAGCTTGACCAGTCCGTCCTTCATTTCCGACTCGTTCGTCGCCCCCGGCATTTCGACGTTCTTGATCTCCTCCGGAGCGAGTGTCAAAACGAGGTTAGACTGGATGCTGTGCGCGCGTTTGCGAATCTCGCCGGTCGCTTCCGAGACGAAGTGATAATCGAGTGGTTTCGTTGCGGTGAGCGCACGAGCGATCTCATTGTGAAGAGACAACATGCGATTGAAGTCTTCTTCGGTTTGCGCTATCAGCGCTTCGAGGCGCCGGCGGTCTTTGGTTAGCGCCGGATTTCCGAAGTTTCGCAGTTGCCATTCTCGGGTGGCGGTGTCCTGCTGACGCTTGCGGGCCTGGTTTGAATGTTTGTCGATGGGAGGGGGACCCGATACGGTTCGCTGTGCGAACGTTGGTACGGCCGCGGATAACAGGAGGAGGATTCCGACTAACGAGTATTTAGCCGCGGTATGGTGCGTGTTCATAGCAACCTCCCCGATTTTTGCGCACCAGTATAGCTCCGACCATTACTGTTTGGAAGGTTTCTTTGAAGTTTACCTTGACTGGAACTGAGGTCTGTAATACTTATTCAACGACACTGGGTATGCGACGGATCGATTTAAAGAAAGCTAACGTAGCTCGATCGAACACGATACGTGATATCAATCGTCAGATCGTTCTGAACTACGTTCGCGAACGCGGACCAATCTCGCGCGCCGAAATCGCCCACGAAACGGCCCTCCAACGTTCGACCATCTCCCTAATCGTCGAGGAATTACGCGTCGAAGGTCTGATCGAGGAGCTGAGCGGCGAGTCGACCGGCGGCCGTCCGCCGATCCTGCTCTCGCTGCGCACAGCGGACGCTGTCGCCATCGGCGTCGACGTGGGAACGAACCGTACGCTGGTCGCTACCAGCGATCTCGCCGGACGCGTGCTGCAGCAGGAACAGTTCGAAACCAGTGCTGACTCCGCCGTAACAACTCGCAACATCATCGAGCTATCGCGAAAGTTGATCGCCCGCAACAACGGAACGATCGAAGGCATCGGCATCAGTCTTCCCGGTCTGGTCAGCGCCGAAGGCCGGGAATTGTTTGTTCCGACTTTCGAATGGCGCGACTTGCCGCTTGCCGACGACGTTAGCCGTGCGACCGGGTTGCCCGTGACTATCGACAACGACGCGAATGCCGCGGCGCACGCAGAGCTCTGGTTCGGCCGTCCTGAGATTCGCGAAGTCCGCGATTTCATTCTGGTGCTGGTGGAAGGCGGTGTCGGAACGGGAATCATTTTCGACGGACAGGTCTACCGTGGCGAGAATGGCGCAGCCGGTGAATTCGGACACATGACGATCGGACAGGGAGCCCCGGTGGCTTGTGCTTCCGGCAGTCGTGAATGTTGGGAAGCGTTTGCCTCTGAACGTTCTGCGTTGGCCCGATACAGGAACCTCACTAATGGTCACGGATCACTCGAGATCACTTTTCAGGATTTAATTGATCTTGCTTTAGGAGGCGATCGCGCCGCGGAGGCCGCACTGAGGGAGACTGCGCGCTATCTCGGCATCGGGATCGCAAATCTGATCCGCGGGCTCGCGCCGGAAGCGGTTATTGTTGGTGGTCCAATCGTGCGATCGTGGCCAATCATTGCCGACGACATTAGAACGACAGTCGAAGCGACGATATGTCGCGGACTGCCGTCGACACGAATTATTGCTTCGACTCTCGGCCCCGAACCCACGTTGATGGGCGCTCTCAGTCTCGTGCTGGCGAGCAAATTCTCAGTCTCAGTGGTCTAACCAATCCCGCCCTTCTGAAAAATAACTCGCTTTGGACAGACCTGAACCGAAAAAGTTCTTGACTTTAATTACGTTTGGTATTAAATACTTTTGCTAGCCTCTGCAACAAAGTAGCACTCAGTAAAAATTAGTTGGTTTTTGTCTCTGAAGAAGGTCCACGGCCAGTCTATGACATTTGATCTCCGTTTTATTTACCTGGCATATCGACTTGTTCGCGTCCGTCATTATTTGCATTCGCATTAGTCTGTTCTCGCAGTTCTGATAGTTAGCACAGTTTGTTTCTTTCAAAACTAAACGAACCCTAAACGCCCGAACGTTGAGGAGGTTTTGTATGTCGAAGAAGTTTGGACTGCAGGCGCTGTTGTTCCTGCTGAGTATTGGATTGTTTGTCGGCGTACACGCGCAGTCCAGTACCGCAGGAAACATCACCGGCACCGTGAGAGATCCCCAGGGAGCAGCGGTCGCCAACGCTGAAGTAACGATCGTTGAAGAAAAGACCGGCGCGTCTCGTACCGCTAAAACCAACGATGATGGATTTTATTCCGCGCCCGGTTTGCCGCCGGGCGTTTACACCATCAGCGCTGCGCCATCCGGTTTCAAGAAAACTGTCGCGAGCGGTGTTCAGCTCCACGTCAGCGAGAACTTGACCGTCAATCTCGATTTGCAGGTGGGCCAGGTAACGGAAATCGTTACGGTCACAAGTGATCAGGCCCCCGTCGAATTGAGAAGCGGCGAGGTAAGCAGTCTCATCTCGGAGAAACAGGTTACCGAGTTGCCGCTTAACGGCCGCAACTACGCGCAGCTTGCGCTGATGGTTCCTGGTGTCTCCCCGGTGACGCAGTCCGGCGCAGGCGGCGCATTCGCCACTCGAGGTACAGGCCTCAACTCCGGCGTTGACATGTCAGTCAACGGCAACCAGTCAAACTCCAATCTGTGGACCGTTGACGGCGTCAACAACATGGACGTGGGATCGAACCGAACGCTGCTGGTTTTCCCGTCAGTCGATTCGATTCAGGAGTTTCGCGTTGAACGCAACAGCTTCAGTGCTGAGTTTGGTCAGGCACAGGGCGCGGTAGTCAACCTGATTACCAAAGGTGGAAGCAACGAGTTTCACGGCACCGTGTTTGAGTTCTTCCGCAACGACGCGCTCAACGCCAACAACTTCTTCCTCAATCGCGCGGGCCAGCCGAAAGCTGAACTCGAATACAACAACTTCGGCGGCAACTTCAGCGGCCCGATAGTCAAGAACCGAGTGTTCTTCTTCTGGTCGGAAGAGTGGCGTCGTGAGCGACGGGGCCAGGTGCTTTCAGCCAAGGTGCCTACGGCTGCGGAGAAGCAGGGAGACTTTAGCGCTTTCCAAATTGTGAATGGCAGACGCGTCCCCCTCCTGACGACTCCCACTCATGGCGCTCCCAATAACTTCATTCCGATCCTGCCGGCCCGTCCGGGTATGACGTGCGATTCACGTATTGAAGCGAACGTCGGTCCGAATCCGGTTAGCCCGGGATGCTTCCCCGGCAATCGCATTCCGCTGAACCAGCTCAGCCCGGGCGGACTCGCTTACATGAAGCTTTTCCCCAATCCGACTGGACCGGGTGTCGGCGAGTGGGCGACGTCCCAACTCCAGCCAATCGATACGCGACAGGATCTCCTCCGCGGTGACGTCAACATCACTGACAGGATGAACCTCATGGTTCGGTACATTAACGAGAAGTGGGACCACAAGGGTGCTGCCGGTAACTTCTGGGGCGACGCTCCATATCCGACAATCACCTCTGACTGGAGCCAGCCGAGCCACAGCTTTGCCGTCAAGTTGACGAACACGTTGTCGTCAAACGCCGTCAACGAATTCCAATTCTCGATCGCAGGCAACGACATCATCATCGCCACGAGTCCTGAAACGCAGGCGCTCGAAGATGAGATCGCCGCCGCAATCCCGACGGTATTCCCGAAGGCTGACGGTGACGTTGGTGGCTCCATCCCTTCGCTGTTCTGGGGGGTGGACGGATACGCAAATATTTGGCACCAGGCTCCGTGGGCGAATCGCGAAGACCTGTACATCTGGAAAGACGACTTCTCTTTGATTAAGGGAAATCATGACCTGAAGTTCGGCGTCCTGTTTAGCCATAACTTCAAAGATGAGCCCGGTGTGGGCGGAGGCGGCGGTAATCAACAGGCGTCGATTCAAGGATGCGGTTTGCAAACGGGTGGCTGTATTGCCGACCTGCTGCTCCGCGACACAGTGCTCGTTAACTATGCTGAAATCGCCACCACGGAAATCGCCGAAGGTCGTTGGCGCGACTTCGAATTCTATGTGAACGACACGTACAAGATTCATCCGCGCGTGACGTTGACGATGGGTCTGCGTTACTCAGTCTTTACGCCGGCCTGGGAGAAAGACAATCGCATTTCCAACTTCATTCCGAGTCTTTACAACGGCACGGATTTCAACACCGGATTGGTAACGTCGGAAGAAGGTATCGCCAGCGGCCTTGGTCGTTCTCTGGTGAACACTTATAAAGCCGGCTGGCAGCCGCGTGTTGGTGTCGCGTGGGACGTCTTCGGAACCGGAGAGACGGCAGTCCGTGCAGGCTTCGGCCGCTACATGAGCCGTTCGAACGTTATTGAAGACCTTCTGCGTTTGACGGGCAATCCGCCATGGACCACCACCGTCAGTGCTGGTTCCGGCTGGAACGGTGCGGGAACTACGTTGGCCAACTGTCCGACGTGCCGCAGTCTCGATACGATCAACCCGGGCCTGGCGAATAACGTGGCCGGTGCGAATCCGAACGCCGGTTTCGCAGCAGTCGATCCGAACTTCAGACCACCCGAGAGCTATCAGTGGAACCTGACGGTTTCACACCAGCTCTTCAAGGACACGGTCGCTGAAGCTTCCTACATCGGCAATCACGGTTTGCACATTTGGCGGCGCAACGTAAACCGCAACGACGTTCCGGATAATCAGCCTTGTCGCGGTAGCGAGTGCGACGGCAGCAACGCTTCCGCTCGACTCCAAATCGCTCGTGCCGGAATGAACATCGCGAGTCCGGTACCCGGCGTTGGAGTTCAGGATCAGGGTATCTTGATCGCCGACAACCGCTTGTTGCGTGGTATCGGCACCGTCAGCACTGACGAGTCGAACGGTAACTCGAGCTACCACGCAATGCAGTTGTGGGTCAATCGCCGCTTCAGCGAACGTCTGGCCTTCCAGGTTGCATACACCTGGGGACACGCGATCTCTGACGTCTCGCTCACGTCGTTTACCAACTCGACCAGCGATCCATTCAACTTCGCCGCTGATAAAGGCGACGCCGACCTCGATCGACGCCACACTTTCGTCAGCAACCTCGTCTACGTGCTCCCGTCGTTCACGCGATGGGGCAAGGCGGCCAATCATATTCTTGGCGATTGGCAGTTGAACGGTATCGCGTCTTACTTTGGCGCGACACCGATCGACGTCACGACCAACGTCAATACGCTTGGTACCGCTGCGGCGGTAGGTCAGCGTCCGAACTACACCGGCGCTCCGCTGTATCTGAACACCGGAGATTCAACGCGACACCTGAACCCTGCCGCATTCGCAATACCGGCGGCGGGTCAACTGGGCACGTTGGGTAAAGGTTCTGTGCGCGGGAAGGCGATTACAAACATCGACTTCTCACTCGCGAAGAACTGGCGCTTCAAGGAGCGTTATGGCATCCAGTTCCGAACCGAGTTCTTCAATGTCTTCAACCATTCGAACTTCGTTGGGTTCATTACCAACATGAACGCTGGTAACGACTTTGGAACTCTTACCAATACCCAGTCGCCGCGTGAGATTCAGTTCGGTCTGAAGTTTACCTTCTGATATACTCCCCGGGACCGCAAACCTGAGACGAAGTGCTGAGTAGATTTAAACTCAGCCTTCGTCTCCGTTTTTATTCAGTTTAGTTCGGGGATAAGGTAACGATGTTCCTGCGCCTGGCCTCTTTCCCTTTCCTAATCCTGGTTCTCGTTTTTCCACCTCAGGCCGATCTGTTTCGCAAGCATTACGAAGCCGCAAACACCTATCATCGCTCCGGCAATTATTCTGCTGCGGAAGCAGAGTTCAAGCTCATTCTAAGTAAGGCATATCTCAGGCTCGGCAAAGTCTACTCGGCGCAAGGCAACTACAAGGCGTCTGTCGGCGCACTCGAATCCGCGCGCGAGGCGCAATCGAATTCGACGGAAGCCTTAGTCGATCTGTCGATCGCCTACTTTCACACCGGTGAATACGCCAAAGGGATCGAGCCTTTGCAACGCGTTATCGCGGCGGACGCGCGCAACGCCACTGCACATCATCTGCTCGGCAAGACCTATTTCATGATGGGCCAGTTTGAAAACGCCGAGCGGGAACTCGGGGAAGCCTTGAAACTCGCGCCTACCGACTACGATGCCGAGTACACCCTGGGTCTTACGTTCCTCAAACGGCGCGATCTTCCGCGGGCGAGACAACTGTACGAGGGAATGGTCGAACGTCTCGGCAAATCACCCGCGCTGCGAGTGCTCATCGGCCGTGCGTATCGCGAAACTGGTTACCTGCCGGAATCAATCGAAGAATTTAAGAAGGCGATCGCGCTGAATCCGAGTTTTCCGCGGGTTCACTACTATCTCGGCCTGACCTATTTATATAAAGACGGCGCGGCGAAGATTCCTGACGCGATTGAAGAGATCAAGATCGAGCTCGCTGCAAATCCGGAAGAATACTTCGCCAACTTCTATCTCGGCATCCTCTACATCATGCAGAGAAAGTTCCCTGAGGCGGTCGGCTTGCTCGAGAAAGCAGTGCAAAAGCAGCCGAACAATCCCGATCCTTATTTTCATTTGGGTCAGGCATATCAGGGCGCGGGCAGACACAAGGACGCGGTCGAAGTGCTGCAGAAGACGATCGCGCTGACCCCTTCACTCACACACAACGACTATCAGGTCACCACCGCTCACTACCGGCTGGGCCAATCGTTAATCAAAGTGGGTCGGACTGCCGAGGGCCAGAAAGAGTTTCAGATTTCTCAGGAGCTGAAGGCCAAAGGCTTTCAGATGGACGAGAAGCGAGTCGGCGCGTTTCTCAGTGGCAACAAGCCGGCCGATCAGGTGGGGAACGAGCTGGTCAAAGCCGAAGGCGTGATTGCAGAACGTGTCGCGCCCGATCCCGCTACGA
>JAICGQ010000208.1 GCA_025923035.1 Pyrinomonadaceae bacterium
GCGACAACTCCGCGTCGCAGCGCGCGCCGGTCTGCGGGTACCACGCACGCTCGTCACCAACGACGCGAACGCCGCTCGACAGTTCTTCGCCGAAACAGAAGGGCAAACCGTCGCGAAGCTGCTTCGCCCGATCGCGATCAGCATGGACGCCGCTGAGTCGTTCGTTTACACGAACCGTGTTCGCCAAGAAGATCTGGCCGGCGCGAGCGCGCTGCGACACAGCCCGATGGTTTTTCAGGAGTTGATTCCGAAAGCATTTGAACTGCGCGTTGCTTGCGTCGGAGGTCAAGCATTCGCAGGCGCGCTCAACGCGACTGGATCGGCGCGCGGACAGACTGACTGGCGACGCGCCGCGCCCGAGGAGTGTCAGTGGCACAAGGCCGAACTGCCCGCCGACGTCGCAAGTGGCCTGCAAACATTGATGTTGGGACTCGGACTCGTGTTTGGCGCCGTCGACTTAATCTGCACACCTGCAGGCGAGTACGTCTTTCTCGAAGTGAACCCGAGCGGCGAATGGGGCATGCTCGAACGCGACCTCGGACTTCCTGTTTCGGAGGCGATCGCCGAAGCACTACTCGAAGATCAAGATTGATATGTCAGTTCTCATCATCACACATAGCGACGATAACGACAGCGCGGTGCGAGTGGCTGAAGCAATCGCTCGCAAGGGTGGGCGCGCGATTCGCTTCGACACGGATCGTTATCCGACGGAAGTCCTGCTCTCCGCTTCTTACGGCGGGTCAGGCGACGAGCGTCTCACGCTTACGAATGAAGAAGGCGAGTTTGATCTGCGCGAGGTCACTGCGGTGTGGCACCGTCGCATCAGCTTCGGCGCGCGTCTCCCCGCCGGCCTCGACGAGCAACTACGCCACGCGTCGCTAGGCGAAACGAGTGCGGCCGCTCACGGCATGCTCGCCAGCCTGAAAGCCTTTCGCATGGACCACCTGCAACACATCCGTTACGCGGAGAACAAGCAACTTCAGCTACAAGTCGCACGCAAACTGGGACTCGACACACCGCGCACACTGACTACAAACGACGCGAACGCCGTCCGTGCATTCGCAAACAACTGTGAAGCCGGAATGATAACGAAGATGCTCTCTTCGTTCGCGATTTACGACGAAGGAAGAGAGCTCGTCGTATTTACCAACCCGGTGAAACCCGAAGACCTCGCGGATCTCTCCGGCCTAAGGCTGTGTCCCGCTACATTTCAGGAGTCGGTCCCGAAGTCGTTGGAGATTCGTGCAACCGTCGTGGGCCACCGGGTGATGTCTGCCGCGGTCGACTCACAAGTCTCGGCCCGCGCCACTCACGATTGGCGTCGCGATGGCGTCCGCATGATTCAAGACTGGCAACACTACCAACTCCCGCTCGACGTCGAAGAAAAACTACTACGCCTGATGGACCACTTCTCGTTGAACTACGGCGCCATCGACGTCATCCTCACACCCGACGGCAAACACGTCTTTCTCGAACTCAACCCGTGCGGCGAATTCTTCTGGCTCGAACGCTCGCCGCGTCTGCCCATCTCCGACGCAATTGCCGACGTCCTGCTGGGCCACTCCCCGCGGCGTGAATCCAACCTTTAACTCTCACGATTACTATGAGGTATTCATCACCGACGCGACGCGGTGACGCCGGGCCAGTCGTCGGTGCGAAAAGGTGAGGCGGGAAGGCCGGCTTTGTTGTAGAGATTTACGAGCGGATTGTCACCCCACGCGTAGCGTACTGCCGCTGGTTTCAGAATTGCCGGGCTCGAAACAACAACCTTGTCGCCTTCGATCCGCGCATCGGCCCAAACAAACTTACGATCGGCTCCGGCGATGGCAAATCCCTTTACTGGACCACCGTCGCGTGTCTTCAATCCCTGACCGTATTTGAAACTGATCCTTACTTTGTTGCCTTCAATCACGAAACGATCGAACAGCGGTCCTGATGGGACGATTGCTTTGCCGTACACATTCGCCAGTGCGAGCGACGCCAGACGGCGACCGACGTCGAGCTTGTTACGCGGGTGAAGATCCTCGCCTTCGCCTACGTCAATGGCGATCGCCATCCCCGTGTTTGCTTCACGCAACGTCATCGCCTGCGCTTCGCGCAACTCGGCCCAATCGCTTTCGCTCGGCGCCTCCTGGCGTGCGCGCCAATTCGGTAGCTGCACGAAATAGAACGGAAAATCGTACCCCCACGCGCTTCGCCAGTTGCGAATCATGGTCGGGAACAGCGTCCGGTACTGATATGCGCGCCCGGCGTTGCTCTCGCCCTGATACCAAATCGCGCCGCGAATCGCGAACGGCATGAGCGGCGCAAGCATCGCGTTGTAGAGAACGCCCGGACTGTTTTGATTCGCTGCTCCCACCGGTTCCGGACGGGTGCCCCAGTCCGGATTCTTCGGCTCGAGCGCAAGCTCGACTTTGTAGTCCCAATCGCCGCGAAGCGCGATGTGATCGTTGGCATTAAGCCGCAGCGACATTTCCCCGCCGCGCCCAAAACCACCTTCGCCCGCGCGATCGAAAACGCGAACGGCGATCACGTTTCGTCCTGCACGCACCAGCGAACCCGGAACCGCATATTTTCTCGGAACGATGTAACTGTTCGGCGTCTCGCGTCCAGTCGAACCGATCTTTGTCCCGTTGAAATAGGTGACGTCGTAGTCGTCGATGGCCGTGAGATTCAGAACGAGATCCTTGCCTGCCCACGATGCTGGGACATCTACTACTTTCCGAAACCAAACGACGCCGTCGAGTTGCAGCCCGGCACTTTCAAACTGCTTCGGCAGATCCATTTTGGACCAGTCTGTAGTCGAGATCGCCGGGTTGGCGTAGCCTAAAGCTTCGCCCTTATTCTCGCCGTCGACGTAAAGGTTCTTCTCTTCCCATTCGATCAACGCACGCTCGTAGGCTGCCTTCGTTTGCGGCAGTGCGTTCAAACTGCTTTCGTATCGATCGAGAATCGGTTTGAGTTCCACCGACGATCGCAACGCTTCGAGTGCGGTCCATGCTTCAGCGGGCGTGCCGCCCCACGACGTATTGATCAAACCAACCGGAATTTTTAGTTGCTGGTGGATTTCGCGGCCGAAGAAATATCCCACGGCTGAGAAGCCGGCGGCATCTTCCGGTTTCGTCACGACCCAGCGGCCTTTCACGTCGTCGAGCTGTGACGTCGAGGTGTTGTGTTCGACTGTGAACAATCGGATCTCCGGATAGTTCGCCTGCGCCATAGCCTCGTTGCCGTTCACAGTGTTGACCAGCGCCCACTCCATGTTCGACTGCCCCGAGCAGATCCAAACCTCACCCACGAGAACGTTCTTCACCGTCAAAACATTGTCGCCCTTGATGGTCAGCTCGGATGGACCACCTGCCTTCAACGGTCCAAGCCAAACCTGCCAACGGCCTTGCGCGTCGGCAACAGTGTTCACGGATTTCTTCTCGAACGTAACGGTTATCTTCTCGCCTGCGGTTGCTTTGCCCCAGATGCGGACCTTCACGCCCTGCTGCAGCACCATGTTGTCGCCGATGATCGACGGCAAACGGACTTCAGCGCGGGCAGCACCGGCAAAGACGAGGATCAGTAACGTTAACTTGACGATGTTTGGGAAAACGGATTTAAGAGTGGTCACGATAAACGGTAGTCGAAAACGAAGCGGCCGATGCGGATCGTGCCGCCGCCGGTTGCGGGTTGAATCAAGAGAGTTCGCACGATGGAACTTTTGCGATCGCGCTGGGCCTCGACTTCACCCACGGTGTCGCCGCTCGATGCGCGGTAAAACGTAACGGTGATGCTGTCGGGCGTCTTGCGTTTGTACCCGAAAACGTACTCGCCGGCTTCCAGTGAAAACTCACCAATCTTCATCGGCACCTGCGTGATGAAGAAATGCGAATACTTTCCTTCCGCGGAATAACCGGCGGTGATCATCACCACGCCCGCGATGAACTTGCCCTGGCCATCGGTAACGCCGGACGCCGTGCGGAACTCGGTTTCGATGTTCTCCTGGATCACGGGCGCACGCGCCGGGATCACCTTCCGCAGTTCCGTCTCCGAAGCAGTGCGCCAGGCGGCGGGGGTCGGATAGCTTGCGGCGACCGTCGAGACCAGCAACGTCAACGTCAATGCGTGTGCAAGTTTAGTTTTCATGTTCAACTCTGACGCCCTCATGATTACACGAGTTTCCCGCAATGTTAAAGTATCCGCGGACACATGCGTCGCTTACGACATCTCGGCGTTGCCGCAGCCCTGCTTCTGATCGCCGCCGCCCGCGTTCCAGCCCTCGATCCGAATAGAAGTCTGAACGAGTTCGGTCATCAGGTCTGGACGACTGAAAATGGACTGCCGCAGAACACAGTCCAGGCGATCGTGCAGACGCAGGATGGCTATCTTTGGATTGGAACGCAAGAGGGACTCGTCCGTTTTGATGGTCTGAATTTCACCGTCTTCGATAAAGAGAACACGCCCGCCTTCAAAAGCAACGACATCCGCTTCCTGCAACAGGATCGACAAGGCCGGTTGTGGATTAGCACGTCGTACGGGCTCGTATGCCGGCACAACGGTCAGTTCACGAGTTATACAGTAAGCGAAGGACTCCCACACAACAGTATTGGACCAGTCGTGGAAGACGTGAGCGGAAACGTCTGGATCGGCACCGACGCCGGCCTCGTGCGTTTTGAAAACGGAACTTTTCGCACGTTCACCGTCGAGCAGGGTCTGGCAAGGAACGCGATCCAAACGCTCTGCGCGCGAGCGAACGGAAGCGTACTGGTTGGCACTTCCGCCGGCGTTCAATCACTCAGCGGCGATCGTTTCAGCACCTGGTCCATCCCGCCGGATTTGCTTCCGGCAAACATCACCGCGATCGCGGAGACAAAGAGCGGTCAGTTGTGGCTCGGCACCGTCGACGGGCTCGTTTCGTTTGACGCAAACATGTCGCCGACGGGTTCGATTGCGTTAACGAATCGCGTCAATGCTTTGCTGGCGGATCGCGGAGACGTCCTCTGGGTAGCAACTGCGGGCGGCGTGGTGCGACTCAGAAACGGTTCGATGGAAAGGTTTACCTCAACCGCTGGTCTGTCGAGCAACCTCGTGCTCTCGATTTTCGAAGATCGCGAAGGCAGCATCTGGATGGGCACCGAAGCCGGCGGTCTGAACCTGCTGAAAAGCAAGAAGTTCAACACGTTCACGACCAGGGAAGGCCTGCCAAACGATCTCGTCAAAGCCATCTATCAGGATCCACAGGGTGGCGTCTGGATCGGTTCCAACGGCGGCGGTCTGACGCTTTTCAAGAACGGCAAGTTCACCACGTGGACCACGCGCGACGGTCTTTCAAGCGACGTCGTGCTTTCGCTTGCGAGTGACGCCGCGGGCACGCTTTGGGTCGGCACGCCCGATGGTCTCAACCGTTTCCGAGACGGAGTGTTTCAGGTTTTCACATTTGCAGATGGACTCTCGAACGACCTCGTCCGTTCGGTGTTTGTCGATCGCCAGGGCGTCCTTTGGGTCGGCACGCGCGACGGCCTCAACAGTTTTCACAACGACGAATTCACGACCTACACGACACAGGACGGTCTCGCAAACAATTTCATCGGCGCCATCTTTGAAGACTCGAAAGGCAATCTGTGGGTCGGCACTCTCGGCGGCCTCAGCAAAATAAAAGACGGAAAGTTTCAGACCTTTACCACCAAAGACGGTCTGTCGAGCAACACGGTCATATCACTCTACGAAGACGCCGCGGGCGATTTGTGGATCGGAACAAACGGCGGCGGACTCAATCGCCTGCGCGGAGACAAGTTCGTCTCCTTCACTAATCGCAACGCACTCGGCGCCGACGTCATCTATCGCATCCTCGAAGATCAGCAGCAGAATCTGTGGTGCAGCTCGAACAAAGGAATCTTTCGCGTTAACAAAGCGGAGCTCGAGCGAGTGGCGAACGGATCGAATACCAGTGTCGCTCCCGTGTTCTACGGACCTGCTGATGGGACTCTGACGCGCGAGTGCAGCGGCGGCGGGCATCCGGCCGGCTGGAAGACGAGCGACGGCCGCATGTGGTTCGCGACTATCAAAGGACTCGCCGTTATCGATCCCGAAAACATCCCGCTCAACACGTCGCCGCCGCCACTCGCCATCGAACAGCTTTTCATTGACAACCAGTCGCTGTCGTTAAGTGAAAACTTGTCGTTCTCGCCGGGGACATCGCGTTTCGATTTTTACTACACGGCGCTGAGTTTTATCGCGCCGGAGAATGTGCGTTTCAAATACAAGCTCGAGGGGTTTGACGATAACTGGATCGACGCGGGCGCGCGGCGTGTCGCGTCGTACACGAACCTGCGCCCCGGCAATTACAAATTTCGCGTGATCGCGGCGAACAACGACGGCGTTTGGAACGAGACCGGCGCGGCAGTCGAATTTTATTTGCAGCCCCGGTTCTACCAGACGTACTGGTTTTACGTCATCGTCCTGCTGTTGTTGGGATTGACGGCGTGGCAACTGTATCGCTTGCGCGTCAAGCGAATGGCGGTTCAGTTTCGTGCGGTACTGTCGGAACGCAACCGGATCGCGCGCGAGATTCACGACAACCTGGCCCAGGACATTCTCGGCATTTCCGTGCAGTTGGAATTGGTAGCTCGATTGATGCCGGGGGCAGCCGAAGCAGCGAAGGGTCATTTGGATCGCGCGCGCATGCTGGTGCGAAACAGCATGACGGAAGCGCGGCGTTACGTTTGGGACCTGCGTTCCGAGGAGTTGCAGAAGAAGGACCTTCCGGCGGCACTCGCGGACACGACGAAGCGACTCACCTCAGACACGGGCGTCGAAGCTGTGGTTGATGTAACCGGACCGCTGCAACCGTTACCGATTTCCGTGGAGACGAATCTGCTACGCATCGGTCAGGAAGCAGTTAACAACGCCGTACGACACGCGCAAGCCACGCACATTCGAGTCGCACTCAACTTCGATACGCACAGCGTGCAGCTCAGCATTAGCGATAACGGCCGCGGTTTCGACACGGCCGATCAAATTGCGGACGGCCACTTCGGATTGATCGGCATGCGCGAGCGAGCAGAGGACATTCACGGTGTGTTGACGATCCGGAGTGAGGAACAACGCGGCACGCAGATCACGATCGACGTGCCGCTGAACAATTAACGACTCAACGTGGTATTGATTATCGCGGTGAAAGCCGGCTTGGGTTTGCCCGAGCGATCGAACAGCAACGGGTGATTAGTGCGGCCGCCGATGGGCCAGTTGTTCAGCCACGAATCGCCGTCCGCGACTCCCCAAAAAGTCACGCGCTCAATCACATCGCGATGCTTTCTGTAAACTTCAAATAGTTCCGCATAACGCTTCGCCAATGCAGTCTGCGCCGCGTCGGGTAATCCGTCGACGTAAGGATTCAACTGTGGCGTCACTTTGACGTCGACCGCGTAATCTGCGCCGGGTTTCGTCGTGCGTGGAAGCACGTCGACGTCGAGCTCCGTGATGTGAACTTTGAGTCCGAGATTCCCGAAGGCCGTAATCGTCGCGTCCTCATCGGCGACTGACGGCCACTCCATCAGACTGTGGCCCTGCAGTCCCACGCCGTCGATCGACACACCCGCAGCTTTGAGCTTCTTGAGCAGTTCCACAGCGGCAGCGCGTTTCGCCGGGATCTCGAGATCGTAATCGTTGTAGTAAAGCTGAGCAGCCGGATCCGCTTCGCGCGCAAACTGAAATGCCTTGACGAGATAGTCTTCGCCGATGATCTTGAACCAGGGCGACTGCCGCATCGTGCCATCCTGATTCAGGGCTTCGTTCACCACGTCCCAGCCTTTGATTCGTCCCTTGTAACGTCCGACAACCGTGAAAATGTGATCGCGCATGCGCTTTATTAAAGCGTCGCGATCGAGCGGCTGCTTCTTTTCATCTTCAAAAACCCAGTCAGGTGTTTGCCTGTGCCAGACGAGCGTGTGGCCGACGATGAACATGCCGTGCTTCTCGCCGAACTGGACCATCCGATCCGGGGCGGCGAAGTCGTAGCGCGTGGGTTCGGGATGGACCAGCGCCCACTTCAAGACGTTTTCCGGCGTGATCGAATTGAAGTGCGTGCGCACGATCTCGGCGCCGCGCGCGTCTTGTTCGAAGATCTGGCGGCGATTGAGGGCCGCGCCGATCATGAAATCGTTTGCGAAGGCGTCCTTCAGTGTGGCTTGTTTTTGCGGGGCGGGAAAGACCGCTGATACGGAAAGTAGAACCGCGCAGCCAAAGATCAATAGTTTTCTATTCATGCGTTTCACTTTTAGTGCAAAATGGGACGGTGAGCAACAAGATTCGCATCATGGTTATAGACGATCAGGCCGTCGTGCGGCAGGGGTTCGTCTCTTTGATAAACACGGTCGCCGACATGGAAGTGATCGCGCAGGGTGTGAACGGACAGCAAGCGCTCGAGCTGTACCGGCAGCATCAGCCGGACATCACGTTGATGGACCTGCGGATGCCGGTGATGACTGGCGTCGACGCGATTGCGAAGATCCGGCAGGAGTTTCCCGAGGCGCGCATCATCGTTCTCACGACGTACGACGGTGACGAAGATATCTATCGCGCCTTGCAAGCGGGTGCGCAGGGTTACCTGCTGAAGGACATGTTTTTCGAGGAGCTCGAAGACGCGATCCGGAAGGTCCAGGCTGGGTCGCGGCGGCTGCCGGCGGTCGTGGCCGAGCGGCTGGCAGAAAGGATGGTTGCGTCGGAACTCACCATTCGGGAAGTCGAAGTGCTGCAGGAGATCGTCAAAGGGAAGACCAACAAGGAAATTGCCAA
>JAICGQ010000209.1 GCA_025923035.1 Pyrinomonadaceae bacterium
CGGTTATCAACACGTCCAGTGCACGATCCTGGATCAGCTTTCGTTTGTGCATGTCGAATCCGACTTCGTCCCACATGCGACGGTTCAATGTATTCAGCTTTTCGTCAACGATCTCCGCGTCCGAGAACACCAATCCCGCCCTCGGATTGCGCTGAAAAGCGGTTTCGATTTTTTGTAGCTTGTCTTCACGCCAAATATCATCCTGATCGCTGAGCGCGATTATGTCTCCGGTACAAAGATCGATCGTCTGTGCGAAGTTTCTTACGGAGCCCAGGTTCTTTTCGTTGAGGTGAAGGATTATCGGCAACGTGCGCGTGAATTGGTTGATTACGGACACAGTTTCGTCCGTGGACGCATCGTCACAAATCACAATCTCATCCGCTTGCCTGCTTTGCGCAGCGATGCTCTCCAACTGCGCCGGCAGAAACTCAGCGCCGTTGTAAGTACACATGGCGATGGAGATTTTCACGTGCGGTATTCTACCTAATAGACCTGCCGGCTTTGAACTCGCTGCTTTGTCGCAAGACTGAAGCGTGGCTCGGGAGCGCCTGTGCCGGCAATCATCGCCGCCACGTACTCGCCGACGGCTGGTCCGTGCTTGAAACCATGCCCGGATCCGCCGCCGACGATCCAAACGTTGTCGCGCTCCGGATGCCGGTCGATCAGAAAGTCGCCGTTCCACGTGTTTTCGTACTGGCACACACGCGTTTCCAGCACCGGCTTATCTGAGAGCAACGGCATGCGCCGCGCAAGATACAAGCGCGCTGCAGCCAAGCCTTCTTCCGAGACGACGCGCTCACCGATATCGGGATCGAACTTCGGCCCATGTTTGTCAATGGCCAGCTTGAACCCGCGTCCGTCCAGATTGGGAACTCCATAAACCAGATCGTGGAAATCGATCCAGGCCGGCAACCCAGGATATCCGCCTGGGGACTCGCCAAAAAAGAAAACCTCCTGCCGCGTCACGTGAATCAGCTCGCCGAGCAGTTCGGGAAATAGCTTCGGCAGCCACGGACCACACGCAAACACTGATTGATCCGCATCGATTCTTGTGTCCGCGCTGAATCGCGCTTGCGTGTAGTCGACGCCCATTTCGCACGCGCGCGCCACGATAGCCTGCACCGCGCGGCGCGCCATTAACACGCCGGAATCGGGCTCGAGAATTCCCCACGTGGCTTCACCAGGATGAATCGCGTATCGCCGCATGATTTCATCCCCGGCCAGTTTTTCGAAACGAGCGCCAACGGTTTGCAAGGTTGAAAGAATTGCTTCGCAATACGGATCTTGATCGCGCGCCAGCCAAAGAATACCGGTGTTTTGAAACAGCGGGACCGCGTGTGGTCCAATCTCGGCGAACATCTGTTTCCACGATTCGAGTGACCGCTGCGCGAAGCGCGTGTAGATCTCGTCGGCTCCGTAGCCCAGCCGGATCATGCGCGACTCGCCGCCCGAACTCGCACGGCTGTTTCCTGGTCCGTACGCGTCAACCAGCACGACTTTCGCGCCTGCGCGGCGCAGCGAATAAGCGGTCCACGCGCCAAACACACCTGCTCCGATCACCGCGACGTCGTAAGTCTTCGTCATGCTCACGATTGTAGCTCAATTGACATAGACCACGGATCGAAGGCAAATTGTTGGTTCCCCCCTAATCGACACAGGAGGCAAAATTCATGAAGCGCTTAGGTGCATTCGCGACCCTGGTATCGCTGCTGATCGTTGTAGCGGCGTGTAACAATCCCGCATCAGACGTCAACAAGGCAGTCACAGGCGAGGCTCAAAAGGCCACGTCACCGCAGACGACGGCGGGCGCACAGCAATACACAATCACGCCGCAGAATTCGAAGATCGAGTTTGTCGGCTCCAAAGTTACCGGCAGTCACAATGGATCGTTCGAGAAGTTCACCGGCCAAATCCACTACACCAACAACGATCCGACGCAGAGTCACGTCACGATCACCATCGACACACCTTCGGTGCAGACCGACGATCCGAAGTTGACTGAACATCTCAAGACACCCGACTTCTTTGACACCGCCAAGTTCCCGGACGCAAGTTTCGAGTCGACGGCAATCAAAACAGGTGGCGAAAAGGGAGCCACGCACACCGTCACCGGCAACTTGAAGTTGCATGGTGTGACGAAGTCGATCACGTTTCCCGCGACGATCTCGGTTACGCCGGACGTGGCTACTGTCGACGCCGACTTTGCCATCAATCGCAAAGACTTCGGCATCAACTATCCGGGAGCCCGGGACAATTTGATTCGTGATGACGTGGTAATGAGGCTGCGGCTGCGCGCGAACAAGGGCTAGATCTGTGGTTCTGTGGCACTCCGTGTCTCACCGGTTGAGACACGGAGCACACAGATTCTCACTAACAGAAAGCTGACGAAACACTTTCAACTTTGCGCCGAGCTTTCGGCGTGAGTGACCCGAGCGTTTCGAGTACCCGCTCGTGCGTCATGCCGGTGCCGAGATAGGTCCAGCGGTTCGCCTGGAGCTGTACCCGCCGAAATTCTTCCTTCTGAGCATCGCTTAAACGACTGCCGATAGAGCGTTCGAGACTGTCGAGATCGAATTCGACTTGCTGCTTCAAAGCGCCGTCGATAAACCCGCCGATTGCCAGGTATTCGTCGACGCCTTGCATGATCCCGTCTTCGTCACGTTCGGCGGCCAATGATTCGACGATCAGGGTGTCGAGCTTCGCGTGTTGCACCTCTTCCACCCAGTGATGTTTCAACAGGCTCTTGAATTGCGGATCCAGTCCCTGGTTGTCGCGGATGCTTTCAACGTAGTGACGCTGGACCATCCACTCGATGTGCAGCGTAACGATCGCGACGCCAAGCGGATCGTGCTTCAGAATTTCCGCCGCGACCGCGTCGGGTGGTCCAATGACCGGACATACCGTTCCGAAGCCGTCTTCAAATTCCTGCCGGAAACGTTTGAACAATTGAATGTGCTTCGCTTCCTCCCCGGCGAACTTCAGGAGCGCGCGCACGCGATAATCATCGCCCGCAAGATGTGGCCGGGTGTGGTCCAGAACGAAGGGTAAAATGAATTCCTCGACGAGACCAAAAATGCATAAATAAGCGTTGCCTCTGATCTGGTTCAAAATTCGCTTCTCGTCGTAGTTAAGAAACGTTAACGGCTCGACACGGGCCAACGATTCGGGCATGAACGGTTTGCGAAAATCCAGTCGCTTCTCGCCGCCGATGATGTCCTCGATGCGCCAGTGAATCATTTCCGACGCCGCCAACACAGACTGATAGGTGTATCTGTCGAGCATATGGAACACCTCCTTACTTAGGTTCCTTATATAGACGCGTAAAAGACAGCGAGAAAGGATCAGTGTAATCTGTGCTAAATGACTGAAGATTTGTCCCGCTACCACTTTCCGATCACGGATCTCTTTTCACGGCCGTCGGAAAGCTATCGTCTGACAGCGGATCAGGTGCGTTTCTATCGGGAAAACGGTTATCTGTCCGGCGTCAAGGTATTGAGCGATGAACAACTTGGGGTGTTGCGTAACGAGTTGGCGGAGTTGATCGATCCGGCACACCCGGGGCACGAGTTGTTCTACGAGTTTCACGCGAACGAGTCGGCCGATCCGTCGCAGGTCCTGTTTCATGCGCTCGGTGCGTGGCGCATCAAGCCCGCGCTGCACGACTTGTTATGGAATCCGGCGTTTCTCGTTCCCGCGTCGCAGTTACTCGGCGGGCCAGTTCGTTTCTGGCACGACCAGATCTTTTACAAACCGGCGCGGCACGGAGGTGTGGTGATTTGGCACCAGGACTATTCGTATTGGACCAGGACGACGCCGGTGGCCCATATCTCGTGTTGGATCGGCCTGGACGATTCAACGCGTGCGAACGGCTGTTTGCACTACGTTCCCGGCAGTCATCACTGGCCGTTGTTGCCGCGCGCCAGTTTTGCGAACGAGATGGACGCCATCCTCGACTCGCTCGCGCCGGAGTTGCGCACGCAGTTCAAGCCGGCGCCGATCGAATTGAAGGCGGGCGAGTGCTCGTTTCATCACCCGCTGATGGTCCATGGTTCCTACGCCAACGAAACGGCCGTGCCTCGACGCGCGCTCGTGATCAACGCGTTTCGCGACGGAGTGACGTCGGCGTCGGATGAGCCGTTGCTGGAGGGCGTTCCGGCTATTCCGTCAGGGCAAAAGATCGAGGGCCGGTTTTTTCCTTTGTTGTTCGACCAATCGGTATGATTTTGCTGACTAGCTGGCAAGAAATGTGGCGATCGCTGGGAGCGGCTCGTTCCGATGACGATCTCTTCTATCGTCTCATCGAATGTTATTCGGAACCGCACCGCAAGTATCACACGACGCGTCACCTGGAAGAGTGCTTTGCGCACTTCAACGACGTCCGTTCGTTCACGAAGGAGGTTGGTGAGGTTGAGTTGGCGATCTGGTTTCACGATGCGATCTATGACACTCACAGTAGCGACAACGAAGAAAGAAGCGCTGAGTGGGCCAAGGAGAGTGCAGTCGCTGCCGGTCTGACTCTCGAACAAGCTACGCGAATCAGTGGACTCGTCATGGCTACGCGCCACAGCGCAATACCGAAGAATTCAGATGCGATGATCCTGGTGGATATCGACCTTGCCATTTTAGGCGCAGAGATTGGCCGGTTTGAGGAATACGAACTTCAGATTCGCGAGGAATACTCGTGGGTGCCGGAGCATCTGTATCGAAGCGGACGCGGACAAATACTTAGGGAGTTCGCAGAGCGCGAGTGGATCTATTGCACCGACTATTTTCGAGCCGCGTATGAGGAGCGTGCTCGTGAGAATATTGCTCGTTCACTTGCTCGATTAGCGTAGTTAGCCTTTCTTGCTTTGTACTCCACGAGGCCAACGAGCCGCAGCGCGCGTGGGATCTCTGCGTTCTTCATGAACCAGCGCCAGACGCTTCCTGTGCGAGCGTTCTCGGCGCTCAGAAGAATGATGCCCTGATCGATGCCGATCAC
Organism: Pyrinomonadaceae bacterium; assembly: GCA_025923035.1. Taxonomy (GTDB): domain Bacteria; phylum Acidobacteriota; class Blastocatellia; order Pyrinomonadales; family Pyrinomonadaceae; genus PSRF01. The sequence goes on from JAICGQ010000209.1 coordinate 4,982, forward strand.
GTCCGGATTGACCCAGCCGTTATTTGGATTGAACGCATCGACGAAACCATAACGTCCGTAGATCTTGTCGCCGTATTTCTCACGCATCGTACGAAGCGCACGCACAGACAATTCCGGTGTAAACATCAACGAACCACCGGCGGCTGCCGGAACGACCGTGCCATCGATCGCGGGATCGTGTGGTGGACCACCCCAGGCGAGATAGCCTTTCGCGCTGTCTGACGCGGTGATTCCCCACACGTCTGGTCCATAGCCGGGAAACGCGTGTCGCAGGTTGATGCAGAAGGCGCGATGCGCGAGTGTCGCTTTGACGGAGTTTTCGAAGTAGTCGATCCGGTCGCCTTGCAATTCTTTGCGTCCGCGAAAATCAACCCAGGCGTGTGAGTACTGGTGCATGAAGAGGGGGACGCCGATGGTTGTGAAGTAGGAGTGACCTTCGTAACGATAACGATCTTTCCACAATGCGTACCATGAACGCGCCGGGATTGAATGCGCCCGCGAACCGACGGCGAGCAAGTAGAGAATCGTGTCTTCGCTGTAGGTGTCCCAACGCGGGTGCAGGAAACCAGACTCGGGTTTCCAACCGTGCGAGAGCAGCAACGGATCGCCGTTCAGCATCCAGCGAAAGTCGACTCGCTGGTAGATTTTCGTCGCTAGCCGCACGATTTCCGCGTCGTTGGCAAAGCACTGACGCACCGTGAGCACGCCGCCAAGCAGCAGCGCCGTATCAATTGATGAAACCTCGCTATTCCAACGACGCTCGCCCGTCCTGGTATCGATCCAGTGATAAAACCAGCCGCGCTGATGAAACGCGCGATCGGCGAAGTAACGCAGTGTCACGCGTGTGCGTTCGCGCGCCTGGGTTGAGTCGATCCAACGGCGTTCGGAGGCGATGCAGAGACCTGTGAGGCCGAATCCCGTGGCTGCGATGCTGCCGACGTTTTGATGATTCTTGTCGAGGGCTGAACCGTCAGTGCGAGCGCGATCGGGAACGATGCCGGTGACGGGATCGGCTTGTTCCCAGAAGTATTGAAACAGTCGCTTCTGAAGATCTTCGAGAAACGCTTCGTCCTGCGCTGCGAACGCAGAACGCGCAGGCGCAATGCTGATGCTGCACAGCACAACGCATAACGCCAATACGAATTGAACGAAGCGCTTCTTATCTGACTTCAAATGTCTTCTCGATCACGTCCTGCGAATTCGAACCGACCATCACGCGAAACTCGCCCGGCTCGACAACAAACTTCATGTCGCGATTGTAAAACCCGAGATGCTCCGGTCCGAGCACAAACTCGAGCGATCGCTTTGCGCCCGGTTGTAGCGTCACGCGCTGAAAACCTTTCAGCTCCTTCACCGGACGCGTGATTGTTGCCGTCACATCGCGAATGTAAAGCTGGACCACCTCATCGCCTGCGCGCTTGCCCGTGTTCTCGACGTCCGCCGTAACCCGAATCGTCCCGTCGGGTCGAATCTGCGTTGCGCTGACGGCGACGTTCGAGATCTTGAACTGCGTGTAACTCAACCCGAACCCAAACGGAAACTGCGGTGTCCACGGCGCGTCAAAATACTTCGCAGTGTAACGGTTGTTCGCCTCAGGCGGACGGCCCGTGTTCAGATGGTTGTAGTAGATAGGTACCTGGCCCGTCACGCGCGGAAAAGTCACCGGCAGCTTGCCGCCCGGATTCACGTCGCCAAACAAGATATCGGCAATCGCGTTTCCCGACTCCGTGCCCGCCATCCACGCCTCGAGAATCGCGGGAACGTTATCAACGATCCACCCAATCGCCGGCGGACGTCCGTTTATCAACACGACAATCGTCGGCTTTCCGGCGCGAGCGACTTCCTTCACGAGGTCCATCTGCCGTCCCGGAAGATCGAGCGTCACACGCGACGCCGCCTCACCAGCCATGTCCTTCGACTCACCGACAAACACCACCGCGACATCGGAACTGCGCGCCGCCGCGACTGCTTCAACAAAACCCGCATCCGAATCGCCCGTGATGTCGCAACCTTTCGCGTACGTCACCTTCGTCTGCGACGAAACTTTCGCGCGAATCCCGGTCAACGGCGTGACCGTGTCTTCATCCTTACCATCGCCCGACCACCAACCCAACGGCGAACGATTATCGTCAGCCAGTGGCCCAATCACGGCGATCGATCCGACCGTCTTCGCCAACGGCAACGTTTCGCGGTCGTTCTTCAACAACACCATCGACTTGCCGGCGATCTCGCGAGCGACTGTCCGGCTCTCGGCAGTCAAATGCGCGGTCTTTTCCAGCGACTCATCCACGTAAGGACGCTCAAACAGCCCCAGGCGAAACTTGATGCGCAGAACTCTTCGCACCGCTTCATCGATCGTCGCCTGTGTCCATTTCTTCTCATTCAGCAGTGCTGCTCCGTGTTGATTGAAGAGCCGGCTGACCATCTCCATATCAACACCCGCGTTCAACGCCAGCCACGCCGCCTCCTTATCGTTCGCCGCGTAACCGTGATTGATTAGCTCCTTCACAGACGTGTAGTCACTGACGACAAACCCGTCAAACTTCCACTCGTCGCGCAAGACTTTCGTGAGCGTGAAATGGTTTGCAGAAGTCGGCACGCCGTTCAATGCGTTGAAGGCGCTCATAAACGTGCCGACGCCGGCATCGATTGCGGCTTTGAACGGCGGAAAGTAGATCGAACGCAGCGTCTGTTCTGACATCTCGGTGGTGTTGTAGTCGCGTCCGCCTTCAGCCGCGCCGTATCCGACCCAATGCTTCGCGCAGGCGAGCACTTTCCCGGGCTGTGAATAATCGTCGCCTTGAAAGCCACGCACGCGTGCGCGTGCGAATGCAGCACCCAGAAACGGATCCTCACCCGCGCCTTCGGTGATTCGTCCCCAGCGAGGATCGCGCGCGATGTCGACCATCGGCGCGAACGTCCAGCGCAGACCTGCCGCGTACGACTCTTTCGCTGCGATGCTGCTCGAACGCTCCGCCAGCGACGGATCCCATGAAGCCGCTTCCGCCAGCGGGATCGGAAAGATTGTGCGATAACCGTGAATCGTGTCGAACCCGAACAACAGTGGGATCTTCAAACGCGACTCTTCCATGGCGACGCGCTGAAGTTTATTGGGTTGTCCACCGTTACGAACACCAAGCGTTGAACCGAGCAAACCTTTCCGCACGAGTTCGAGGTGTTCGGGACGGAAGTTGCCGTTTCCTTCGCCGTCGAGTTGTTGCAGTTGGCCCAACTTCTCCGCGAGCGTCATCCGGGCCAGCAGGGCATTAACGCGTCGTTCGACGTCGTTGCCGCGCTGCGCGGAACTCGGCGGTGTCGAAAGCAGCAGCGCAAGAACGACGACGAGACACAGTAATAGCGACAGGGGTCGTAGATGTTTCCGTCTTTTCATCACGCTAGAACCTGAACCGTGCCTGCAACTCGACTACGCGACCCGCCAACCCTTCCGTTGCGATCCCGAAGCGCGGATTGTTTGTCAGCACTCCCGGTTGGTTTGGTCCACGCGGATCGAAGAAACCAATCGTCACTGCGTCGCTGCCAAAGGCAAATGCCTTCAAATTAAGCTGATTGAAAATGTTGAAGAAGTTTGCACGTATCTCTAGATCTGACAATTCGCCAAGAAATCCACCGAGACGCGTGTGTTTGACCAAACTCATATCAACAACAAAGTAGCTTGGCCCTCTGAACGAATTGCGGCCGATGCCCGGAGGCGCGACGGTGTTGTTAGGTTGATCGAACACAGTGAAAAACGGAGCACCGCCGCCCGGGAAGTTGCTTCCGGTGATGAACGC
>JAICGQ010000210.1 GCA_025923035.1 Pyrinomonadaceae bacterium
TCGCTGAGAGGGCGTCGCCGCGAATGATGCCGCGTTGGGGTGTATCGCAATGGGGAATCTTGCGTGCGTCGACGAGGATGAAATCGGGTTTCGCGTTGAGACCCTCAACTGCGCGTAGCATCGCGAGGAGTCCGGCGTGGTAGATGTTGATCTTGTCGATCTCTTCTACTTCGGCGAAACCGACTGACCAGCAGATCGCGTCCTGCTTGATTTGAACGGCGAGTTCATCTCGTTTCTCAGGATCGAGGATCTTCTTGGAATCGTTTAGGCCGCGCAGCTTGTAGTTTTGCGGCAGGATGACGGCGCCCGCGACTACCGGTCCGGCTAGTGGCGCCATTCCCGCTTCGTCGACTCCGGCTACGAAGCCGTAACCCTGGGACCACAGCTCGATTTCGAAACGCAGGAGGAAATGGAGTCGTTGACCTTCGGAGCGGTTTTCGCGATAGCGACCGCGGATTCGCCTGGCGAGTTGTTGTGCGCCCTGGCGGGAGTCGGTGTCTAAAGCTTCAAGTAATCCTTTAGGTACGGGGCGGCGCCGCTCGACGAAGAGCTTGTTTAGTTCAGGTATTGATTTAGCGAGGAGGTCTTCCAGCGAACTCATGATCGTGCGCGCTTAGTCTCTGTAACCGCGTTGTTCTTGTCAAGATAGTACTTTGTTTTTTCCAATGTTATTCTGACGCGGATAATACTGATGGATTTCTCCCCGCAAACAAGACTCCGTCTGCTCGGCCTGCTCCCCTTGATTTTCTTTTTCGCGCAGGCAGTTCACTACTACCGCATTAATGAGCTCGGGCACATGCTCTGGATGTGCAATATCGGAAACCTGATCCTCGCGCTTGGTCTGCTTTTCGATAAACCCATCGTCGTGCGACTGTCGGCGATCTGGATGATTCCAGGGCTGGTGGTTTGGTTTATCTATGTCGTGTTGGCGTGGGGCGTGTTTCTCACCTCGACGCTGGCTCACGTCGGTGGACTTGCCGTCGCAATGATCGCCCTGAAGTGGTATCGGATGGATCGCGGCGCGTGGCGCTACGCGTTTGGCTGGTACCTCGTGGTCCAACTGATCTCGCGTTTCATCACACCGCCGGCATTCAACGTCAACCTCGCTCATACGGTGGCCACAGGATGGGAACGCACCTTTCAATCTTACTGGTCGTTCTGGCTGGTGCTGACTGCAGTAGGAGCAGCGGTGCTTTGGGTGTCTGGAATGATTCTGTGGGTTATCTGGCGTCCGAAGGTGGCGGAGACGTTGGCGACAGGCGAACTCTGATCAACTTCGGCGTTCGTCCACACGCGTCGTGAGTTCTCGATCAAATCCGAAACCAGGCGGCACAAATCCGAAGGCTGACTGGGCTTTATCAAGTAGGCCTGAGCGCCGGACTGTAAAGCCATTTCATGATCCGATGCATAAGCCGCGGCAGAGTAGAAGAGAATGGGCGTAGTCTTGTCGAACTGCCGAATCTTCTGACAGAGTTCAAGACCTGATCCATCCGGTAGCCACGAATCGAGCAGATACAGATCGAACTCTTCGGCTGACGCCAGAGCGATTCCGGTTTCAATCGTACTGCCGGTCACTACTTCGTAGCTTCTTTGGCTGAGGAGGAGGGTCACGAGCTCGCGCGTGTCTTCATGATCCTCGATATAAAGGACTCGGGGCCTCTCGGATTGCATAGTGAATAGGGCCTCAGAAGCGAGGGTCGCCGCCACCCTGTCGCACCCCTGCAAAGATTTCATTGCCAATGGATTAACTAAAAAGGAATTAAAGGCCGGGCCGTTATATATTTCTCAAGGTCAGTCGGGAAGGATATAACGACCGCGGCCACCCTGCTTGTCGTGTGTGGAGCCAAACATACGCTTGGTAGGAAGTACGGTCGGTACGTGAGCGAACACTCCTTAGTTTTTTTTCCGAGGCTCGTTAAACCTGGGGGTTTGTCCGAAACGTATAGGGAGTTTCCCTATGTACGCGTTCGAACACTGAGTGTAGAATTTCACGCGAGCTAAACATTTTTCGACCGTGCGCGTCGACACCCCGTTTTAGATCCCCTCTCAGATTAGGTCAGTTAGAAGGGAGCCAAAGTGCCTCAAAGCATTTCTACCGGCGATAGAATCCTCCCAGGGGTCCGTGTTGCTGTGCCACCATCGCAAAACAAACTACTGAACCATCTGCTCGCAGCCGACGCTGATTTCCTACTGCCCCAGATCCGAATCGTTCGGCTGTCATTCAACGACATCATCTATGAATACGGCGATGCGATCGATGAAGTCTACTTCCCGCTCGATTCGATAGTTTCAAACCTCGCAATCATGGAAGACGGCACGACGATCGAGATCTCGATGATCGGAAGAGAAGGAGTACTTGGTCTATCAGCGCTCTTGGGCGGAGGCACTGCCCGTCACTGGACAAGAATGTGCATCGGCGGCTCCATGGCGAGAGTGAGTACAAGCGTTCTCGAGCAGACGTTCGTTTCCAATGAAAAAACGCTGAAGCACATCATGCATAACTACAGTTCGCTCATAACCCAGGTGTCGCAGCGTGCGGTCTGTAACGCTCGGCATACGGTACTGGAGCGACTCGCCTGCTGGTTGTTGCTGATTCACGATCGTGTCGGCGGTGACAATCTGAATCTGACGCAGGAAGCGATTGCTTCAAGACTCGGCGCCAGGCGCGCAGGAGTTACCGTAGCGGCCGGCATTCTGCAATCGATAGGAGCGATCGAGTACCGGCGCGGACAGTTCCACATCAAACATCGTGAGGCGTTGGAAGAAGCAGTCTGCGAATGCTATGCGGTCTTGAAGGCAGACTTCGACGATGCAAGGTCTGCGTCTCCGCCCGCTGGTAGGCCCGTATTTAACTAACCGGCACTAGACCTTCCCAGTGTAAATAAACAATCGCTTTGGTTTGTTTCCATCGCTGCCGTGTATCGGCACGATGCTGTGGACGAAATTGTCTTCGGGAGCACCGGCGTAGTCACTCGCTCTCTCATTCATGGGAGCCGGAGTGACAGGATTGCCGCTCTTCGATACCTCGTTCAGAACCTGGATCAGCTTTTCGAGCTCAGATCCGTTAAAGAACTGACTCAGTGGCTGCCCGATGACGTCACGTTTCCCCAGCAACATTGCCTAACCCGGGTTCACCGCGTGAGTGGTCAATTCGTTGACGCTGACTAGTCGCCGGACTGCCTGACGACCTGCCGGCGGCCGTATTCATCGTTCTGCATGTACCTTCCGGTTCCCACCGGGTCGCTGCCCGCAAATAGTCGCTCGCCAATCCATTCGTCTCACCGGGTCTGGGGGCCGACAAATAGCAGTTCTTCGACACCTCTTTGCGCTCTTTTTAGAAATATTGACCCGTCCGTGAGTGCGGGTCTGCACATTGCCAGTGCAAGGCAAATCCACTATACTTCCCCGCGTTGAATACCCCTTTCCTCCTGTGGGTATAGTTGGCGCGGCGGACGGCAAAAACCGCCGCGCTTTTTTATGTCTGGAGTTAGAATCCATGTTCACAGGACTCCACAATGAGGCGTCATCCGGTTCCCCTAATTGCCCAGATTCTGCTTTTGGCCCTCGTCTACTTCGCAGGCGCAAAACTGGGGCTGTCGCTCGCGGCAGTTCATAGCAACGTCACTCCCGTTTGGCCGCCCACGGGTATCGCAATCTCCGCGCTTCTGATATTCGGCTTGCGTGTTTGGCCGGGTGTTTTCATCGGCGCACTGGCCGCGAACGCGTTGACCGCGATTCCCGTCGGATCGGCCGCCGGCATCGCCATCGGGAACACGCTCGAGGCCGTGGTCGCGTTCTGGCTGTTGCAAAGTGTGGCTCGTTGGCGGAACTCGCTCGATTCCGTCGCGGATGTGATGTGCTTCGTCGGCTGTGCTGCGATTCTGGCGCCGGTGGTAAGCGCGACAATCGGCAGTCTGAGCTTGTGTGTTGGCGGTGCGGCGCAATGGGTCAACTTCTGGTCGCTATGGTTGACCTGGTGGATCGGCGACGGTTTCGGAGCGTTGATCGTCGCGCCGTTTATTCTCTCGTGGCGTTCGCCGGGTGAGTTGAACACGGGACACGGCCTCGAAATCGCAGTTCTGCTGCTGCTGCATTTGCTCGTCGTGATGATCGTCTTTGGCGGGTGGTTTCCCGGACCGGTCAAGACGTATCCACTTTCTTACCTGTCTCTTCCTTTCCTGCTCTGGGCGGCACTGAAATTCGATCAGCGCATTGTGACGAGCGCCATCGTCTTGATGGCCGGAGTCGCCGTGTGGGGCGCGAAAAATAGTGTTGGTCCTTTCGTGCAGGAGAGCTCCAACGTCGCGCTACTGCTGTTGATTTCGTTTGTCGGGACGAGTTCGTTGATGACGCTGGTGGTGTCGGCGGTGACGAATGAGCGGCGCAAAGCGGAGGCGGATAAGTCGAAACTCGGATCGGAAGTGGAGCTGCACCGGCGTCGTATCGAAGAACTGGTCGCCCACGTTCCGGGCGTGGTTTGGGAAGCGTGGGGAAAACCCGACGCTGCCAGTCAACGGATCGACTTCGTCAGCAGTCACGTCGAGAAGTTGCTCGGCTATAGCCAGGAGGAATGGTTATCGACGCCAAACTTCTGGCTCACCCTTGTTCATCCGGACGACAAGGACCGGGCGGCGCGTGAGGCTGCGGCAATCTTCGCGTCCGGCAAAGGCGGTTCGAGCCGTTTTAGATGGCTGCACAAGGACGGTCGCGCAGTTTGGGTTGAGGCTCAATCCGTGGTCGTTTGCGACGAAACGGGACCGCTGGGAATGCGCGGCGTGACGATGGACATCACTGCTGCGGTTCGAGCCGAGATCGAGCGTGCGGAGCTTCTGGAACGTGAGAGTCAGGCGCGTGCGGAGGCCGAGGAAGCGAGCCGGTTGAAAGAAGAGTTTCTGGCGACTGTTTCTCACGAACTGCGAACGCCATTGAACGCGGTGGTCGGCTGGTCGCGCCTCGTTCGCAGTGGACAACTCGATAAAGAGGGCATGGCGCACGCGCTGGAAGTGATCGAGCGCAACGCGTCAGCGCAGCGACAGATTATCGAAGACTTACTCGACGTCTCGCGAATCATCACCGGCAAGTTGCGAATCAACACGCAGCGAGTAGATCTGTTGCTCGTGATCCATGCGGCGATCGATGCCGTGCGGCCTGCTGCTGAGGCGAAGGAGATCGACCTGCGCACACACTTTGAAGCGCCTGACACGATCGTCCGCGCCGACGTCGAAAGGTTGCAGCAGATACTTTGGAACTTGCTGGCCAATGCCGTGAAGTTTACGCCGCAGCGAGGGACTGTAGATCTTTACCTGCGACAACACGGGTCGCTGGCGGAGATCAGCATCGAAGATTCAGGACCGGGAATTCCGGCGGAGTTTCTGCCCCGAATCTTTGAGCGATTTTCTCAAGCTGACGGTTCGAGTACGAGAAAACACGGCGGACTGGGACTGGGGCTTGCAATCGTGCGGCATCTGGTCGAGCTACACGGCGGCACTGTCTCGGCCGCGAATCGAAACGAAAATGGCGGTGCAGTGGTGACCGTCTCACTGCCCGCCATCGAACCTACTTCCGCCGAGCTAATCGCCCGTTCAATCCCTGTTCAATAACCAGGTCATTCGTTTGTCTTCCGCATCACCGGTGCGTTCGATTGCGCGGAATTTTCCGGCGTGTTTGAGGGATTGAAGATGTAGCTATCGCGCGAACGCACCGCCAGGTTCGGTTGTTTCGCTCGCACTCTGATCATTCGCCGTTGTCCTGCTTCAGGCGAGCGCTTCGGGTAATAACCGATGCTGTACTGTCGCCTGAGTTCTTCAGCGACGTTCGCAAACGCAGTCGACATATTTTGCAGCGAGTCGGCGCGGTATTCTCGTCCACCGGTGCTGTTCGCAAGTTCTTCCAGATAACGTCCGCCGATTTCGTAGTCACCCCGGCTTGTACCGCGGGGCCGGCGACCGCTTGGTCTGCGCATGCCGCCGCCGTTTGTACCACCGCCGAAGATGCCGCCCAGGATCTGTCCGAACACATCGATCGTGACCGTTGGGGCCTGGACCACCTGGCCCATGTCGAAGGCCGTGTTGTACTGGACCGGATAGATCAGCGCGTCGAGTTCCTGCGCATCGATCACGGTGGTTTCGTATGTCGCTTTGTCGCTGGTTGTATCGACGCCGTCCGTGAACAGCACGATCGCTTTTCTTCCCTGCGTTCGCGCCAAATGCTTGTTGATGACGATGTCGACTGCGTCGTAAATGCTGGTACCGCTGTCTGTGTTGGCGCGGTAGATTGCGCGTTCCAGCTTGGAGCGATCGGTAGTGAAGTCAGTCAGGATCTTCACGTCCTCGTTAAACGACACGACCATCACCTTGTCGTCGACACGAAGCTGGTTGACGAAGCTGATCGCCGCGTCCTGGATCTCTTCGAGTCGAAACTGAGTTGACGGACTGGTGTCGAGCATCAAGACAACCGAGAACGGCTTGTCGACTGAGGCAAAGAACGCCACGTTCTGTTCGACGTCATCTTCCCAGATGCGAAAGTCGTCTTTTTGGAGGTTAGGAATGTAACGACCATCGCGATCCATCACGCTCACTGGAATCGTGATCAGCGTGGTGTCAACGCGAATGATGTCGCCCGCGTCCACCTCTTCCGGCGGTGTGGCCGATGGTTCCGGCTGCGCCTCCGGTTTGCGGTTGTTTGGATAGTTCGCACCGCCTAAGACCGGCGGCCCGCCGGACTTCACCGGCGGCGGTGTTGGCGATGTAGTTTGCGGCGTGGTCTGCTGGTCACCTACCCGTCGGGGTCGACCTTGGCCAAGACCGATGCTCGTTACTGCAGAGAACAGGGAGAGGAGCAATAGGAAAACACAGATCCTTTTCATGATTAGCTCCCAAAGCGCTCGAAACGTCGAGGCTCACTTTGATGCCGTCCACCCACACTGGATGCTTGCGGTTTTTGATTTGAAGAAAATCAGGGGCGAGAAAAACCGTAATTCCGTTGGTTCACGGGAAGAATACTCCCGTCGGCGGCGGAAGAGCAAGGAAAACGGTTCGAAACGCCTCAGGCTCACTCGGATGCGTTAGCGGCGGCGCTGGACAGGGCGTTCCAGATCAAGGGAAGCGTCGCCCATGCCTGTCCTCGGTGCTGCGGCCGGAAGCCGAAAAGAACCACGCGTCCCTTGCCGACGCCGACTTCAGCTAGCGCGATCTGACCGCGAAGTTTCTCTTCTCCCAGCAGCCAGCCTGATCGCAAAACGTTCTCTTTTGCATATCGAGCCACGACGCGAACGTTCGCATCTTCGGCCGTGGCCGCAAACGCGGAGCTGTTGATGAAGTAAGCGTTGAGCGATGGCGGCAGAGTCGCGGCGATCGGATGTTTGTTATCGACGTCGAGCGCGAGAATCGATCCGGGACAGTAAAAATCAGACGATCTCACGCCGTCGAGCACGTTGCGAAGCGGCAGGTTCAGTTGTTTGATGGCGAAGTCGCACGAGTTGTCAAAACAGACGAGCATTCCACCCTGGTTCACAAACTCTTTCAAATGATTGACGCCGGCTTCAGTTATTCCGCCGGTGAACTCGGCCGGCAACGTGTTCGCCGCATTTCCTGTGATGATCTGGGCACTCGCCTGCGACGGCAGAATCATGACGTCAAACTTCGAATTCAGCCCGCCGCGACGCATGTCCGCGTCGCGCACGGATGAATACGGAACGTTAAAGGTGTCGAAAACAAACCGCGTCCAACCCTCGTCCATGTTACTCAGCGACGGTTTGTAGATGCCGACGCGCACCGGCTGACGCACAGGATTTTTGATCGGCGAATCGTCGCCTTTTCTCGGGACCAACGCGAGATCCGCTCGCACCTGGTTGCCGTCTTTCACCAGCGTCAGTTTTCGTTCTGCCGGCGTTTCCTTGATGGCCGTGACAGCCGGTGCGTCGACGCCCATTTGCAGCGGTAGCGTCCAGCCGGCGACGTCGTACGGCCGCTCGGCTTCGCCCGTCGGCAGCAGACGGTTCGGATAGATTTGGGGCGCAAACAGCGCGAGAACGTTCGCACGCTGCGGCTGGTTCACAAATACGATGTAACTGCCGAGCGGCACTTCCATTGTCATTGGTTGGGTAAGCACCGTTCGATAAGTGCCGAGTTTCTCCGTCGCCGCATTAGTGCGTTGCAAGGTTTGCGGTCCATGCGTGAGGTGGAGTTCCTGGTCCAGACGGTAGACTTCGATGCCTTGTCCGACGAGCGTTTCGATCATCTTGGAGACTGTTTCGTCACGTCCTTGTCCCGCCGGGATGAGATACGCCAGCGGTTCGTCTGGTCCAATGGGCGCTTCGACGGCTTTCCTTCCGAGTTCGTAGAAGTTTCGCAGGTAGTCGGTGCGGTATTTGGCGGCCATCGACAACACACCGCGAGCGGCGATCATTTCCATGTCCATGATGTCGCGCGGACGCCATGTTCCCGCCGGCCAGGGATCGGGGAAGTTTGTCGACGATTCAGTGGCGTTGCGCATGCCGCGCGTCGTCGAGCGTGCGAGCTGTTCGCGGTTCACCGTGGCGGGCGTCATTAATCTCGCGCTGGCAGCTTCGGAAAGAATGCCGATTGAGTTGTGAAAATACGGCGCGGTGCGAAAGCCACCATGCCACCACGTGTCGTAGAGCGCGTTAGTCAACACACCGCGATAGCCTGCGGCTTGTAAGTCAGCGGCGACTTTGTGTCCAATTAGTCCTACCTGGCGGAGCAGCACGGGCGAGATGTTTGGGTTTGCGGGATCGTAGAACGGCGGAA
>JAICGQ010000211.1 GCA_025923035.1 Pyrinomonadaceae bacterium
ACCGTCGGACGTTGCGTGTCCGGGGCGCCGATCGATCGCGAACTCGGCGATCTGATCCCGCGTGACAACGATGGGAAGGTGATTCCGACTGCCGTCGATCTGAATCGTCGTTTTCTGTATGCGCGTTACAATGCGGAATTAACAAGCAAGTGGCTCAACGATCACGGGCTCGGCGACGTCGATCCGTCGCAGGTGGCCCAGCTCGATTCGGTCGAGCATATTCACGATCTGGTACGCGTCGGCAAAGCCGTCGCGGAAGACGTAAAGATCGAACACTTCAGTCTCGATCGGTTCGGACAGTTTTACTAGCAGCCCGGGGAGTAACGCATGCGAGCTTTCATCATTCGTCCGTTCGGCACGAAAAAGGACCTGAAGGGCAACGATCTCGACTTCAATAAGGTCTCTGAGGATCTGATCGGTCCGGCACTCGCGAAAGTGGCTGCTGACGGACGAGAAACGCTCGATATCACCGAGTCAGGAAACATCCGCTTTGACATGTTTCGACGTTTGCTCATGGCGGATCTGGCGGTCGCCGATCTCTCTGTTAGTAATACGAATGTTTTTTATGAGCTTGGAATTCGTCATGCCTTACGCGATCACGGGACGGTGATGATCCGGTGCGACGTCGACCCGGATCCGTTCCCGTTTGACCTGCAAACGGATCGTTACTTCACTTACAAACGTAGCAATCCGAAGGAGAGTGTGGACGGACTCGTTGACACTCTTCGCTCGACACTGGCAAAGGCGCAAAAAGACTTCAACGCCAAAGACAGCCCCGTTTTCACATCGCTGCCGAATCTTAAGGAGCCTGAAGCGTTTCAGTTCATGGCAGTGCCGCAGGATTTTGGCGAGGACGTCGAGAAGGCTGCCGCGGATAAACAAGCCGGCGATCTCGCTCTCTATTCTTACGAGGTGAAAGGCCTTGAGTGGGAATCGGCAGGCGCGCGGCTGGTCGGCAAGGCGCAATTCGATATCAACGCATTGGCAGGCGCGAAGGTGACGTGGGAGTACATCCGTGAGAGCGAGCCGCGAGACCTCGACGCAAACATCTGTCTCGGCACGATCTACCAGCGTCTCGGCGATCTGACGGCTTCGGCACAGGCACTTGAGCGCGCCGCAGCGAACAAGGCCATGACCTCCGAGAAGCGGGCCGAGACCTACGCACTCGTAGGCCGCAACATCAAAACGCAATGGCGTTCGGATTGGGAGTCGAAGCCGGCAAACGATCGCGTCGAAGCCGCGTTAAGCTCACCGTACCTCGCAGAGTCGTTTGAGAAGTACGAAAGTGCGTTTAGAGAGCAATTGAACCATTACTACTCCGGCTTAAACGCGCTGGCGATGCTGCAGATCATGATCGGCCTGGCCAAACTCAATCCCGACGTTTGGAACCAGCAGTTCGATAGCGATAAGAAAGCTGCTATAGCGTTGGAAGATCACGAAGAGCATGCCCTTAACCTTCGGGCGGCAGTCCAGGTTTCACTCGACGCGGTTTTCAACAGGCCCGACCGGAATAGCGATGACACGACGTGGGCGGAGATCAGTAAGGCCGACCTGGCTTGTATAACGAAGAACGATCCGGGACGAGTCGCGTCTGCCTATAAGAAAGCACTAGCAGCGGCACCCGATTTCGCGCGCGACTCGGTGCGCAAACAGCTTGCGATCTACAGAGATCTAGGCGTGCTTACTGCCAACCTGACCGAGGTGTTCAAAGTAGTCGGCGAACCTGCCGCACTTCCCGAACCTGGAGTTCCGCCACCAGCACAGCCCGCGCGTAAACGCGTACTGGTGTTTGCCGGTCACATGATCGACGCCGCGGATCGCAAGGAACCGCGTTTTCCGGCTGACAAAGAAGCCGTTGCCCGCGAAGAGATTAAGCAACGGGTACTGAAGGAGATGAACACTGGCCTGGGTGTGGCGGCCGCTTATGCGGGCGGCGCGAGTGGTGGCGACATACTGTTTCAGGAAGTTTGTGCAGAGCTGGGCATCGAAACCCGTTTATACCTCGCGGTCGAACCTCAGATCTACGTGACGAAGTCTGTCAAAGCGGGTCCGAGCTGGGTGCAGCGATTCTGGGATCTTTACAACGCCCACTTCGCGCGTAAGCAGGTCCGGGTGCTGAGCAAGAACGCGAACCAGGTTAACGACGACGTCGAATACCTGCCGGTGTGGGTTCGCGACAAAGCGGGTTACAACATCTGGCAGCGAAACAATCTGTGGATGCTTTTCAACGCGCTGGCCGAAGGTTGTGACGCGAAGACCGGTGATCCGAACCTCACGTTGATAGCGCTGTGGGACGGCGCGGAGGGTGATGGACCAGGCGGCACCGGCGACCTCGTTGACAAGGTTGGAAAGCTCGGCGCGCGCTGCGAGATCATGAAAACAAAAGAACTGTTCGGGTTGTGATCAGTTCGACTTCACGCTCGTTGTCGACTGCTTGACCGTACCCCGGTTCAGTGTGTAACTGAAATGGGTATCGCCGACCAGCAGCGAGCCGTCTTTCGCCAGGAAGAAGAGAACGTCGCGATCTCCCTTTAACAGGAAGATTGGACCATCGTACTCGAAGGCGTCGAGTTGATAGACGATGGCGTTTGCGTCGGACTTAGTTCCTTTCGTTACCTTCCACTTTCCCTCACGAATCGTTTCGGTTCCACGAGCTTCGTTGCGGTAGAGCGTGCCGCGCAGGCGGTAAGTTGTGGGAGCGAGTGTCTGCGGGTCGCGATACAGGTCGATGCTCCATTTGAGCTTCGCGCAGTCGGCGGCGACGGGATGTTTTATTTCCCTCGCCAGCTCGATACACGGCGTGCGGCCGGAGAAGTTTGTTTCCGCCGTTGTCTCGGAGTCGGTTGATAATCCGTTGGTTCCAGCCGGCAAGCCGTACCCCATTGCCAGACGACTCAACGTGTAGCTGGCGCCTGAGTCGCCGACCGCAAGACTGTGGTTCGTATCGAGTAGATGAAGTATGTCCTGATTGATTAAAGCGAGGTCGATGCTGTTGGGCTTGTCTGCATCGAGTTGGACCACGGCGCCGTTGGGATCGCCGGTCCGCCCTTTGGCGATCTTCCAGGTCCCGCCGAAGCTGACTTTACCCTTATTCAAATACGTCCGGTTGTCTACGTGATAGCCCCACTCGTGCGCCAGGTAGTACTTGCCTGATTCGTTAATCGTAAGGCGCCACTTGATCCGATCGCAGTTTTCTCCGCCAGGAATCCGGAGCCTGGTTTTCACAAACTCCGCACAAGGGCTGGTGCCGAAAAACATGTCGACTTTGGGTGATGCCGCGACATTGGTGACCGCTTGCCTGAATGAAGCGGCCGCCACTAACGCGAGGAATGCGATCGTTGCAACTGCGGTTCTTTTCATCACGACACGTTAGACGCGCACGCCGCAGTTTTTCTTCCAACAATTCTCATGAGGCTGGTTCGAGCACGACGTCAAAAACGCCGGTCTCGAAACTCGTCCCGTTCACTTTCTGCTGCTCGACGGCGATCGCGTTCTCACTACGATACATCGGATCGTTCTTGTGTGGATCCCCGTGAAAGTGAATTTCGGTGATTAGCGGCTTGTAACCGGGCGCGACGGCGAGAAGATGATAATGCGCGCAGCGCCAGAATGATCCCGCGGGATCGGGACGGTAGGGAATCGGTCGAATGCTCTCCAGTTCGTAGAGGCCCGTTTCGGACGACACCAGCCGGCCGCGGTTGCGAAAGTCAGTCACACCGTTTGAATACTTCTCCTGCATGTCTACATGCCAGAAGTCGAGCACGGCGCCGGGCAGCGGACGCTTTGTATCGAACGCCCAAACGCGACCCGAAAGTATGAACGTCGTGCCCGGTTCGCCCGGCAGACTGAGTTTGCCTCTGAAAGGCGCGCCGGGTCGATAGAATGGTCCGTACGGCTGCGGTATCACTTTCCGCAGTTCGCCTTTCGGAGCGGCCGGTTCCCTGGGCGCTGGTCCCATCTGGATCAGGACCCGATCCGCGCTGTCTCGACTGACTTGCTGAGTTGGTTGAGCGTCGGAACGAAGCACGAGGCCCGAGACGCCGACGGCGGCCAGACCGATTGCACCGCGTTGCAGAAATGATCGTCGAGTTGGATCGAACATGAGTGTTTCACCTGGAAGTAGTTTGGGCTATCCAGATCAGAAACACCGTTGGCGGGACTTTTGTGGTGACGAATTGCGATCAGCGCCACGATGGCGAGAATGCATTGTTTACCAGCAGCCGTGGGTTGCCGCCGCTGAGCGGCACGATCCATAGATCTGTAGTTCGATCCTCGTCCAGCGACTTCGCTCGCTCGAAAACAATCGACCGTCCGTCCGGAGAGATGCTGAACTTGCCCGTGAACTCGTTTTGCAGACGAGTGAGCTGCGTCGTCTTGCGGGTCGCGAAGTCGTAACGGAAGAGATTGGCTGAGTCGCGCATGAGCGTCTGGTTTGAGATTACAAAACCGGAAGCATCCGGAAGCCACTGAAGATCGAAAAGCAGTTGATACTCGATGTTTGAGTATCGCGTCAGTCGTTCGCCCGGATGCGTGCCGCCTTCGGTCATACGGAAGACGCTCGAGTCGCCCGACGCGTTCTCGGTGTAGAGAAGTTGATTGGCGGTTGCGGTCGTCGGGCCCCAGTCCCACACGCACGCGCCCAACGGAGCTTTGCCGGCGAACAGCGGATTGAAGACGTATTCGCCGGGCGTTGGATTCACGGGTACGCTGTTCAATGTGCACACGCCGTTCCGATAACTAACTCGTGATCCATCACTGCGCCACACGGGTTCGAACGCGCCGAGCAATTCGATGCCGTCGCCCGTGATGCTGAATACCGGCGCCTTCGCAGTTCGACCTGCCTGCACTTCGACGCCGGGCGTGAACCAACGGTAGTTGCCCCACATCGCAACCACAGCCTGGGCCATGTTGCCGAAGTCCGCAACGTTCTTGAAGAGGAGTGTTTTTGTAGAACCGGGCGGGAGCGTGATCTGCTGTGGCTCGTCGGCGCCGGCGACGTAGACGATGAACACTCCGGCGCTTGCCTGGGATTGTCTGTAGGTTGGTTGATCGTTGCGCACGGTGACGCTGACCGCGCCTTTTGGATAGCGCGCGAACTCGGCGCGATCGGGTGCATTGGTGAGTTTGCGAAATCCGCTTCCGTCCGGACGAATCGCATAGAGGTCGGCGTGATAAAGAGAGGCAACGGCGGCGTGACCACTGGAGAAGGCGAGTTCTTTTCCATCGGGTCGCCACGCGACGTCGTAAATGCCGAGCTCTTTCCTGGCGTCGGGGTGTGTCCAGAGTCGACGATCGTTTGAACCGTCAGCGTCGATCAAACGAACCTCGGTGCCGTTGCGGACGTACGCGATCGTGCCGCTGCCGTTCGTTGTTGGGTGATTGCCGAGCGGTATCAGAGTGAGACTGAACAAGAGAAAAGCGATCGAACGAAACATGGCTGTACCTCGATTAACTCATTTATCGGAGCAACGCCGCAGGTCCCACTTTATGGTCACGGTTTTCTTCCCGCGGTTCGTGTCGTGCTCTTCAGTCTCGCTTCCTGCGATTTCGTCGGGTTTTGCAGGATCGATTTGACCCTTGCCCATCAACACCGGAGCGTCGTCGCTGAGCTGGTAGCGCTCAATTTTTTCCACCTGATTGAGGTTCTTGTTGTAGGGATTGTTACACGTGCCTTTCACACTGCTGTTTGCGACGTGTTCTCCGGATGCATAAACCATTAGCGTCGGGGCTAACACCGAGTATTCGCGAGTGCGGGGATTTACGGTGACCGAGAAAGCACTTGTGTTCTCCCGCGCCACACCCATAACGTCCTGACTGTGATTGGTCTCGCGATAACAAACACCCTTGCCGCGGCTGCCCCATTCCTTCTTTTCGTTAGCTTCGGCTCGGACGAAAGCCATTGCCGCGCCCTCGCTGTTTCGGACGCCGTCGAGTTGGGCCTTCGTTTCGTAGAAGCCCTGGTAGTTCCACCACGAGACGTTAACGTTGTTCTCCGCTGTGCCCTCTTTTTTCGTAAGCACTCGATAGATGATCGTGCCCTGCCACTCGCCTGTGCATGGCCTCGCTTTCGCCGCCGGTGGTTCCTGCGTCGCTGGGTTGACGAGACTCGTAACGATAAGTAGAAGCAGTGTTAGAAATCCGGTGACGCGCATTTTATTTCTTTACTGTCGCAACGATAGTTTGTGCTGATGTTTGAACCAGCGGCGTCAGGATGTCTTCGCCGTCCGACTTTGCTTTTGCTTTCGCTGTGTTGCTGACGACGGTCTTCGAGGTTTCGACGCTGTCGAGCCGGTATTCAAGCGAGAGTTCGTCTTTCGCTTTTATCGAACTGACGATTGCGGCCGTGGTGTAGACGCCTGTTATTGCTGCCGAACGTGCAGCGCCGGTTGACGCCGAGCCGCCGCCGGGAATGTGTCCGGCGGCAGAGCCTGCGATGTTGCCGATCGCGCGGCCAAACATCGAGCCACCGCCACCGCCTTTCTTCACGTTCATCGAAGCGGAGAGGATGTAGTCACACTGGGCTTGACGTGCTTCGTCTATCGCTTGCGAAGGGAGTCGGGCCGAGAGTGAGACGACTTCGATGGATGGACCATTCAGATGACCGGCGAAGGACTTGCGCAACGCCTCCGCCGCTTGGGCGGGGTCGCCTGCCGTGAGCTGCACCTTTGGAAGGATTACGCCGATGCGGATCACGCCAGGTTTCTTTGGCGTGTCGGAGGGGTTGGGAGTTGTGGTTGTAGTCGTACTGTTGTTGTTGCTGGTGCTCGTCTCATTCGGCTGCGGGTTGTACGCGGTTGCGGCGGTACTGATGCCGTAGAGTTCGTTCGTGTCTTTCGCGAGTGTGTAGCCTGCGGGGATGTCGAACAGGGAAGCGGCGAGTGGTTCGCGCGAGAGTTCGAGCACTTCCTGTGTCATCGTCGTGGTTCGACCATCGGGCATGTGGATGGTGGTTGTGACGAGCAACGGAAAGCCGAGTTTGGCGGTGCCGACGTTCTTGGTGCGGATCTCATCTTTGCAACCGGGTTGTTGCGGACGAACGTGCGGCTGGTATTTCTGGGTCTGAGTTGAGCATTCGAAGGCGTACTGAAAATCGATGTACCAGCCGTCGGTTTCGATTTTCTGATCCTTGTCGCACGCTTCGGGACTGGCGGTCTTAACCATCGAAGTTTTTATGTGGCGAGCGGTGAAGCCAAACATCTCTTTTCGTTCCCCGGTGTCGGTGATCGTGTTGGTGATGTTTACGAGTCCGCCGCGGGGTTGTTGTGGATCTGAAGCGGGTGGTTGCGTGCCCGGAGTTGCGCCGCCGTCACCCTCGCCTGTGCCGATCGAGCCCGGCGTGCTGGTGCCGTCTGTCGAGGAGATCATGTAGCTTTTTGATTTCTCGTTGATCGTTACGGTGCGCTTCAGGTCGCACTGCATGATCGTCGTGAACCCCATGGCGCCGGGCATCTCACTGCGCATTCGCTGCCCTTTTATATAGAGCAGGCTCTCGGATCCGGCCCCGCCGCCCATGGTCATCCTCTGCCGGATCTTGACGTCATTCGTTGTTGGTTTATTCGGAGTTTGGCTGTTAGTAACGATCCCTGCTCCTGCACAAACAACCAGCATCAACGCAGCTAAAAGTCTTGTCATTTTTCCCCTCCCAATGAGGCAATCGCCTTCATTCTTTAACGCAGCAACCGCTCGGGAACCGGCTCAAAATAGTTCCTGAGGCGGGTTGTTGGACTTCGCGGTGGGGCGGACGATAGAATTTTGGCCTCCCCCGACGCGATTAGCTCAGCCGCAAATATGATTCAGCCGCAACAAGGGGTGACCGAATTACTCGTAGCGTGGGGTGAAGGAGATCGGGCAGCGCTCGATGAACTCATGCCCGTCGTCTACGACGAGCTGCGACGCCTCGCCAAGAACCAACTTCGCAAGGAGCGCCCGGACCACACGCTGCAAACGACCGCGCTCGTGCATGAGGCGTACCTGCGTCTAATCGATCAGAAATCAGTCAACTGGCACAATCGCGCGCAGTTTTTCGGCATTGCGGCGCAGATGATGAGACGCATACTCATCAATCACGCGAACGATCGGCAGGCGCAAAAGCGTCAGGGCTACGCGACGAAAGTCTCGCTCGATCAGGAACCAGCGAACGTCTCGTTGGACGAAGCTGTCAGCTTCTTCGAAAAACGTGAAGTCGATCTGATGGCGCTCGACGAGGCTTTAAACGATCTCGCTGCGCTAGATCCGCAACAGACTCGCATTGTTGAGCTACGGTTCTTCGGCGGCCTCACGATCGACGAGGTGTCAGCGGTGCTCGGCATTTCGCCGGCCACAACGAAACGCGAGTGGGACTCAGCAAAGCTCTGGCTGCGACGTCAGCTAAACATCGGAGGCAACTCCCGCAGCTAAAACATCGGAGGCAACTCATCACCCCGGAACGCTGGCAACATGTAAAGCATCTGCTTTCGGAGGCGCTCGATCTCGACACTGCGCGACAGCGACAGTTTCTCGATTCCGCGTGCGCCGGCGATACCGATCTACGCGCGGAGATAGACGTGTTGTTGGCCCATCGAGTCGACTCCTCCAGCGACTTCATGGAACAGTGCGCCGCCGGCGCCTCGTTACTGCTATTCGACGCTGATCGCGATGCTTCAAAACCGGGCAACCGCATTGGTCCATACAAGATCC
>JAICGQ010000212.1 GCA_025923035.1 Pyrinomonadaceae bacterium
CTACCAACTGAGCTACGCCGGCCCGCTATAGAGTATGTATAGCGATATTCCGACAAAATGCGGATACTACCAAGCGGGTTTCAAAAACGCAAGTAGCGGTCACGATTGCGGATAAGTGACCTAAATTCCTCTCGTTCATGCTACACTCTTTCTGCCTCACGCACGTCACCTGCCCCAATCCGTGACTCAGGACACCAAAGGAGACTACGTATGAAAGCAGTATTGTTGTTGTTCGCTTGCGTGTTAGCACTGCCGCTCGCCGCGAACGCCCAAACACCCGCCCCAACGCCCCAGATGATTCTGCCGACCGCGGCTCAACCAGCCCGCGTGGCCGGCGAAAGCGCCCTGTTTTGCGCCGGATACATTCGTTATCAACGGTTTGGCCAAACTCCCGAAATCGTCGGCGCCGAGGAAGAACAGGAACAACGCACGTTCTCGGATGGCGACATTGTGTACCTCAACGCCGGATCGCGTCAGGGCATTAAAGAAGGTCAGAGTTTTCAAATAATCCGCCCGCGCGGCGACGTTAAAGGCGTTTACCGTCAAAAGAAGGGCTTCCTGGGAACGTACGTTCAAGAAGTCGGCCAGTTGCAGGTCTTCAAAGTGCGCGAAGAGACCTCAGCAGCCAAGGTCAGCTTCACCTGCGACGTCGCGATGCTCGGCGACCTCGTAGTCGACATTCCCGTGCGCGAGTCTCCGCTTCAGCGTCCCGAGGGAAATCTTGATCGGTTCGCGGATCCGTCCAATAAAGCAGTCGGACGGTTAATGATGGCCAGGGACAATCGCGAGTTGCTCACGAAAAGCGACATTGTCTACATCGACCTCGGCGGCGAAGACCAGGTGAAACGCGGCGACTACCTGACGATCTTTCGTCCGCTCGGCACCGGCAACCTGACCCGCGTCGATAACGAAGAGATGGGGCGCAACCGCGCGACCGGGTTCCAGAGCGATCGTTATCGCGGTGGCGGCATTTCAAACCAGGGCACGAGAGCCAAAGACGAGACGGCCTTCGTGAACGCAAACGGACGTTATCGTTATCGCCCGATCACGTCACGCGAAGTGAAGAAAGCCCGTCCGGACATGCCGCGGAAGATTGTCGGCGAGATGGTGATCATCGAGGTCCAGAGTCGCACGGCAACTGCGATCATCACGCGTGTTGCGAGTGAAGTTCACACCGGCGATTGGGTGGAGATTCAGTAAGGAAGTTTTGCCGCGGGTTCGCGCAGATCGTTTCGCTTCGCATCGATCCGCGTGAACTCGCGGTAGAAGGAAGTGAAGTAGCCGTACATCGAAGTGCATGCTGAGATAACCACCAGCCAGAGCATCGCCCTGCCCGCCGTATAGAGAAGCACCTGCCAATCGTTCCCCGTCGTTGGTCCGCCCGCGACGAGGTGTTGCCAGGCCATCCGCAGTTCCGGCACCGACCAGAACTCGATCGCCGGAAATGGCTTGCCGAAGTTTGCCACCGGCGGTTGTCCGCCCACACTCGACGCAATCAACAGCGCAACTGTCACAACCTGGGCCAGCATTTTGAACTTGCCCATCTTCGACGCCGATATCACCACGCCCTCAACCGCCGCGATCGATCTTAATCCAGTGACGGCAAACTCGCGTCCGATGATGATCACGACTGCCCATGCCGGAGCGAGTTGATTCTCGACCAGCGAGATCAGCGCCGCCGAGATCAGCAACTTGTCGGCGATCGGATCGAGTAGTTGTCCGAGACGCGTTACCTGTCCGCGGCTGCGCGCTAATCGACCGTCCAGATAATCAGTCAACGCCGCACCCAAAAACAGCGCCACACCCAACACGTGTCGCGGCACGCCGAACCAGTTTTCGGAAAACGGCGTCAGCAGGACCACGACGAGCAGCGGCACGATGAAGATGCGCAGCAGCGTTAGCGAGTTGGGAAGATTCACTGTAGTCGAAGTTTAGCACGGATTGTTTTTAATGGAACTTTCCACCCGGCTCATGTGAATACGAGACATGAAGAAACTTTTTCTCCCGTTAATCCTGTCTCTTTTCGCTGTAACCAACGTATTAGCGACCAACGACTCCCGCGCCGAGGAAGTTATCAAACAGGCCCGTGAAGCGATCGGCGGCGAGCGACTGCAGAAGGTCGAGAGTCTTTATATCAATGGACAATACCGCCGCGCCTTCGGCGATCGTCAGATGGCCGGCGAGCGCGAGATCAGTATCTCGTTGCCGGATAAATACCTCGTCGAAGATTCGATGACGCCCGGCGGAATGGCGACGTCGTTCACGAACACCCGTGGGCTCAACGGCGAACAAGCGTGGAGCGCGTCGAGCGGTGGCGGCGGCATGGTCATCCGCATGGGTGGACCAGGAGGCGCGCAGCCGACGCCCGAACAAATGGAAGCCGCTCAACGACGAATGTATCAGGCGGAATTCTCGCGTTATCTGCTCGCGATGATTCTGATGCCGCCGGCGTCGTTGCAGGTGGAGTTTAAGTACGCTGGTGAATCAGACGTTGAAGATGTACCGGCGGAAGTTGTCGACGTCACTGGTCCAGATCGGTTCTCTGTACGATTGTTCTTCGACAAGAAAACTCATCTTCCGTTGCTGCTGAGTTATCGTGGTCCAAAGCCGCGGATCTTCACCGCGACTCGTCAAGGCGGCGAACGCGCGAGCGCCGACGACATCAAGAAAGCACGCGAAGAAGCCGAGAAGAAAATGCAGACAGAAGGGCCGGCGATCCCCGAAGAGGTCGACTTCTTCATTCGCTTGACTGATCACAAGAAAGTCGACGGCGTGATGCTGCCGCACAAAATAACGTTTCTTACCGACAGCGAGGTTTCAGAGGAGTTTGAAATCTCGAAGTATCAAGTCAACCCGCAGTTCAAAGCAGACAAGTTTCAGAAACACTGAAGGAGCGTCCCCCGATGCGTCTATTGGTCATCCTGCTATTGATCTGCGTTCCCTGCACTGCGCAAACCAGCGCGTCTCTTGAATTAATCGTCAAGGATCCGTCCGGCGCTTTGATAAGTAAAGCCCAGGTGCAGTTGATTAAAAACGGCAAGATCCAATCGGCGTCGCAAACAAATCAAAAAGGCGAAGCGCGATTCACTAAACTGATTTCCGGTCCCTACCAGGTTCACATCGAAGCTCCGGGATTTACGGCTCATGACGTTGACGTCGAACTTACCGGAGTGAGCCGCAAGGAAGTCACACTCGAAATCGATGTAATTAAAGTTGACGTTGAAGTCGCGGAAGACGCGCAAGTACGGGCGACGAATCCCAACGCTGCTTCGTTCAGCAACGTCATGACGGCGGATCAGATCGCTCAACTTCCCGACGATCCGGACGAGTTTGAAAACGCGATCAATCAACTTGCTGGTCCAGGCGCGCAGATCCGCGTCAACGGTTTTCGCGGCGGCAAACTCCCACCCAAATCACAGATTCGCGAGATCCGCTTTCGCCTTAATCCGTACGCGCCGGAGAACCACGACGCCGGTTTCGGACTCGTGGACGTGATCACGAAACCCGGCGTCAATGCGTGGCACGGTTCGTTCAACTTCGGCTTTCGCGATGAAGCACTGAACGGCCGGCAGGTGTTCGCGCCGTTTCGCGGTCCGGAACAACAACGACGCTTTGGTCTCTCGCTCGATGGTCCAATCTGGAAAGACCATACGTCGCTGTTTCTGAACGTCGAGGGCTCGCTATTCTTCGACGCGCGTCCCATCTTCGCCACGCTTCCTACAGGCAAGGTTTCTGATCTCGCTTATCGACCATCACGACGATTGAACCTCGACGCACGCGTCGAACACGTGTTAACCAAGACACATACCGCGCGCTTCCAGTTCCAACGCAACGCAAGCGTGCAGAACAATCTCGGCGTCGGCGACTTCGACCTGCCCGCGCGCGGTTATGCGCAGGAACAAACTGAGTACATCGCTCGCTTCGCTGACTCAGGTGTAATCGCCAAGAAGTACTTCAACGAATTCCGCATCCAGGCGCGATGGATCGACACAGCAACTCGTTCGTCGAACATCGAACGAACGATTCTCGTGCCTGGCTCATTCAACGATGGCGGCGCGCAACGGACCGGTGGCCGCAATCAGTTTGATCTGGAGATTTCCGACAACGTCGATTACGCACTCGAAAAGCACGGCATCCGTTTCGGCGGGCAACTCGAAGCCGGACGTTACCGCAGTAATGAGTTCAACAACGCCCTGGGCACCTTTGAATTCGCGAATCTCGCGTCGTATGTAGCCGGTCGGCCGACGCAGTACACCCAACGCATCGGCAACCCGCTCGTTGAGTATCCGCAGTATCAATTCGGCTGGTACGCGCAGGACGACTTTCGTGTCCGAAAGAACCTGACGATCAGCTACGGCGTGCGTCACGAGTTTCAAAACCACGTGCCGGGTAAGTTCAATTTCGCGCCTCGCCTGGGTTTCGTCTGGTCGCCAAAGAAAAATGGAACGATCACGTTTCGTGGCGGCGCAGGAATCTTCTACGACTGGTTCGCCGCGCAAGTCTACGAACAGACTTTGCGCGTCGATGGCGAACGACAACGCGATCTCGTCATCGTTGACCCGGCATATCCAAATCCTTTCAGTTCCGGCACGCAAACAAGTCTGCCGCCGAGCCGCATTCAGACTGATCCCAATCTCCAGATCCCGTACATCATCCAGGCTTCATTTGGGCTGGAGACGCAGCCGTTCAAACTGTTTCAGTTGAGAACGAATTATCAGTATCAACGCGGAGTTCATCTGCTGCGCGGCCGCAACTTGAACGCGCCGGTGCCCCGGTTGGGGCGGCCGGATCCGACGGTGGGCAACATCACGAACGTGGAATCGTCAGCGTATTCCTCCGTACATCGTTTGATGGTCAACGTCGGTCCGGCGAAGTTCGTTCAGGGACTGTTCTGGAGCGTCAATTACCTGCTGATGAAGAACACGAACGAAGCTGACAGTCCATTCAGTTTGCCTACGAACAACTTCAACCTCCGCGCCGATCGCGGACCGTCCGCAGCCGATTTCCGTCACCTCGTTTCGGGTTTCGTGAATAAGCGTCTGCCGATGGGCTTCAACATCTCGACCATTTTTCAGGCGACGTCGGCATTGCCGTACAACATCACGACCGGGTTCGACAACAATGGCGATACTGTAATTAACGATCGTCCTGCGGGCGTTGGCCGTAACAGCGCCCGGGGCGAAGCGCGCTGGGAGATCGGCTCGCGGTTGAGTTGGGGATTGGATTTCGGACCCGACGCACAGCCAGCAGCAGCGGGACCGCAGATGCGCGTCGTGCGCGTCGGCGGTGGTGACGGAGCAGCGCCACCTTCGATCTCCACAGGCGCGGCGAAGAAGTATCGATTCGAGTTGTACGCGCAGGCCTTCAATCTCCTGAACCACGCGAATCTCGGCACTTTTACTGGTGTGCAAACCTCGCCTTTCTTCGGCCAGGCAACCTCAGCTCAATCACCCCGCAGGTTCGAAGTCGGCACACGCTTCAACTTCTGATGTGTCCGCTGGCCGCCTGCTTGCCGCGCGAAAACCCGTCCGTTAGAATGATTGGTTTTCGCTATGGCCATTGATCGCATCAGTGTTAGGGGCGCTCGGCAGCACAACCTAAAAAACATCAACGTCGACATTCCCCGCGATCGGTTCACCGTAATCACCGGACTGTCAGGATCGGGCAAATCCTCACTCGCTTTCGACACCATCTACGCCGAAGGCCAACGGCGTTACGTCGAATCTTTATCAGCCTACGCCCGGCAGTTTCTCGACCAGCTCGAAAAGCCCGACGTCGATTCAGTCGACGGACTATCGCCGGCGATATCTATCGAACAAAAGACAGTTTCGCGCAGTCCGCGCTCGACCGTCGGCACGGTGACCGAGATCTACGACTACATGCGGCTGCTGTTTTCGTCGATCGGAATTCCACACTGTCACATGTGCGGCGCCGCCATCACGCGACAAAGCGTCGAACAGATTGTTCAGAACGTGCTCGGATTGCCGGAAGGCGAACGCGTGATGGTGCTGGCGCCGTTGGTGCGCGGCCGCAAAGGCGAGTTCAAGAAAGAGTTGGAAAAACTCGCGAAGGACGGTTTCCTGCGCGCTCGTATCGACGGCGAGCTACTTTCACTCGATGAAGAGATCCGGCTCGACAAACGACGTAATCACACGATCGAAGCCGTCGTGGACCGACTGTTGATTAAAGCGGGCATTCGCGAGCGTTTGACAGATTCGATTCGCACGGCGTTGAAGTTAACGAGCGGCGCGGTGCTGATCTCGATCGTCGACGGCGAAGAGAAGCTTTATTCGGAACGAATGGCGTGCGTGAACTGCGGCATCAACGTTCCGCCACTTGAACCACGTTCGTTCTCGTTCAACTCTGCGTACGGAGCGTGTAAGCGATGCCACGGCCTCGGGACCGTGATGGAGATCGACTCGCTGAAGTTGATTCCCGATGCCCGTCAGACTCCCGAACGGCTCGGCTACATGGGCACGCAAGACAAGCAGGGCTCTGCGTATCTCCGTAGTGCTCTGCTCGCGATCTGCAAACATTTCAGTGCCGATCCCAAAACGCCGTTCGCCGACTTGCCGAAGGAAGTACGTGAAGCGTTTCTGAATGGACTCACCACGCGAATAACTTTCACGCAGGGCCTCTATACGTATCAAAACGATTGGAAGGGCGCGCTCAAGTGGCTTCACGAACGATTGAGCGAACCGCCTAACGAAAAGATCCGGGTCGCACTCGAAGAGATGGTGTCGCCGGCAGTTTGTAGCGAATGTAAGGGACAGCGACTGCGTTCGGATTCGTTGTCGGTGCGTGTTGGTGGGCGTGGAATCGCTGAGTACACCGCGTTGCCGATTGACGATGCTGTATCCGCGTTCGAACAAGTTGCTCTGAGTGCGCGTGAAGAACAGATTGCTGGTCTGATACTGCGCGAGATCAAGAATCGTCTGCGCTTTCTGAAGACCGTGGGCCTGGGTTATCTCACGCTCGATCGTTCTTCGTCGACTCTCTCCGGGGGCGAAGGTCAGCGTATTCGTCTCGCCACACAGATCGGATCGCAGTTGCGCGGCGTTCTTTACGTGCTCGACGAGCCGTCAATCGGGCTTCATCCGCGCGACAATCAAAAGCTGCTGGAAACGCTGTCGGCGCTGCGCGATCTTGGCAACACCGTGTTGGTTGTCGAACACGACGAGGAAACAATCCGTCGTGCTGATTACGTGGTCGATCTCGGACCCGGTGCCGGTGCGCACGGCGGCAAGGTCGTCGCAGTGGGCTCGGCAGCGGAAGTTTCCGAAAACCCGGAATCGATCACCGGACTCTACATTCGCGGCGCGCGCAAGATCGAAGTACCACCGGCGCGCAGATCGCCAAACGGCAAATGTCTGACGATTCGCGGCGCCTACGCAAACAACTTGAAAGAGATCGACGTCTCGTTTCCCTTGGGATTGTTGACGGTCGTTACCGGTGTTTCCGGATCAGGGAAATCAACGCTCGTCGAAGACATCCTTTATCACGCGCTGGCCCAGCATCTTTACGGCTCGCACACCGAACCTGGTCCATACCGCGCAATCGAAGGTCTCGAACACATTGACAAGGTGATCGAGATCGATCAGTCGCCAATCGGCCGTACACCGCGTTCGAATCCCGCAACATACACCGGACTATTCACGCCATTGCGCGAACTCTACGCGATGCTGCCGGAGTCGCGTGAACGTGGGTACAAACCGGGCCGCTTCTCTTTCAACGTCAAAGGCGGCCGCTGCGAAGCGTGCGAAGGGGACGGTATGAAACGTATCGAGATGAACTTCCTTCCGGACGTTTATGTGCTGTGCGACGTGTGCCGCGGTGCGCGCTACAACCGCGAGACACTGGCGGTTAAATACAAAGGTAAGTCGATTGCTGACCTGCTCGACACGACGGTGGAAGAAGCAGCGTCGTTACTGGAAAACATCCCGCAAATAAATCAGAAGATTCAAACGTTGCTCGACGTTGGACTCGGCTACATCAAGCTGGGCCAGTCAGCCACGACGCTGTCCGGCGGCGAAGCGCAACGCATCAAACTGGCGAAGGAACTTTCGAAGCGCGCCACCGGCCGCACCATCTACATCCTCGACGAACCAACCACCGGACTGCACTTCGCCGACGTTCACAAACTGCTCGACGTTTTGCAACGACTCGTCTCGCTTGGTAACACCGTGCTCGTGATCGAACACAACCTCGACGTGATCAAGTCCGCGGACTACATCATCGACCTTGGTCCAGAGGGCGGCGAACACGGCGGCCGGGTTGTGGCGCAAGGCACACCAGAAGAAGTCGCGCGGTCGAAGCGTTCACACACGGGCCAGGTGTTACGTCCTCTGCTCAACGGCCACGCCGCGCGCAACGGCAACGGCAAGAAGAGCCCGCCCACGACTTGACCGATCCTTCCGTTCTCAATTATTCTGCTTTTGCTGAAATTGAAAACGATTTTCAATTTCGCGCTTTTTATTTCGCTTTCATCACAGGAAAACTCAAATGCCGGAACCCCGGAAGAAAAAGAGGCGGGCCCATAAGCGTCGTGGCCCACGATATTGGATCGTCGCCATCACCGCGATGGGCGCACTCGTCGCCTTCTGCCCGAACAAGAGTCATAACATCGTCCTCGGCAAG
>JAICGQ010000213.1 GCA_025923035.1 Pyrinomonadaceae bacterium
CGTAAATGAAATCCTGGATCATGATTCACTCACTCCGTAGCGCGATTGATGGATCGACTTTCGTTGCTCGCCGCGCGGGCATGTAACACGCAAACAATCCGACTACAACCAGGGTCAGTGCGACGCCGGCGAACGTCATAAAATCCGTGGTTGAGATTCCAAACAGCAAACTCGACATGAAGCGCGTCACTGCAAACGCTGCCACCAGTCCCGTCACAATTCCGACGAGCACGAGCGCCATTCCCTGTCTGACGAAAAACTGCAGCACGTCCACGCGTCGCGCGCCAAGCGCCATGCGCACGCCGATCTCCCGCGTGCGCCGGCTGACGGAGTAGGAGAGCACTCCGTACAAGCCGGCGCAGGCCAGCAACAAAGCGAGAACTCCAAACAAGCTGGCGAGCGTCGTCACTAAGCGCTCCTGGCCCAGCGTTTCATCAACCTGTTGTTCGAGTGTCCTGACGCGGAAGACGGGCAGGTTTGGTTCGAGCGACTGCACCTCGCTCCTGATCGCAGCAGCGACGGACAGCGGATCGCCTGTCGTGCGGATCTGGAAAGTCGTCTCGCGCCAGGAACTCGGATCTTGCAAAAACGGAACGTAAAACGTGCGTGGCGTTTGTTCTTTGACGCTCTCGGCCTTCGCGTCTTTGACGACGCCGACGATCTCGACTTCACCGCCGTCGTCTTCGCCACGATCGAAGCGGCGGCCGATCGGATCGTCAGCACCAAAGTAGTAACGCGCGAATGCTTCGTTGACGACTGCGACTTTCGGCGCGGTTTCGTTATCTTGCGC
Organism: Pyrinomonadaceae bacterium; assembly: GCA_025923035.1. Taxonomy (GTDB): domain Bacteria; phylum Acidobacteriota; class Blastocatellia; order Pyrinomonadales; family Pyrinomonadaceae; genus PSRF01. The sequence continues at coordinate 791 of JAICGQ010000213.1, forward strand.
GCTGATGTCGCGTCCGCGGACGATCGTCATGCCGAGCGTGCGGAAGAAGTTTGGTCCGACCTGCGAGAGATACGGCACGTCGAGTTCGACTTTGCCGCCGGACCGCGAGACCTGGTTTTCCTGCGGCGGCGGTGTGAAGCCCGGCACAGTAATACTTCCCTGCGTGCCGCTGCCGCTCAGTAATCCTTGTCGCGACAAACTCACCGACTTCACTCCGGGAACGCTGCCGATGCGTTCGAGCATCTGCTTGTAGAGGCCGCCGATCTGTTCTCGTCGGTAGTTGATCAACTGTGGATCGACCGAGAACACGAGCACGTGATCGCGTTGAAAGCCGAGATCGACGTCGCGCAGTTTGCTGAGACTGCGAATGAATAATCCGGCGGCGACGAGTAGCGTCAACGACAAAGCGACCTGCGTGACGACGAGTGTGCGTCCCCAACCAAACCAGCGACCGCTAGTGCTCGTGCGACCGTCTTTCATCGACGGCGTGAGATCGAGTTTCGTCGCCCTCCACGCGGGGGCGAGGCCGAATACGACTGCGGCAATGATGGAAACGAGTGCTGTGAAAGCAACGATGCGGAGATCGACGGGCGCGTTGATCGAAAGCGGCGCACCGGCGATGAAGTTGTTTTGTCCGCTCGAAAGTATTGAGACGAGCAGGCTGGTGGACCATGACGCGAGCAGTAAACCGAGAGCACCACCGATAAACGCCAGTAACAGACTCTCGCCGAGCAACTGTTTAATGATTCGCCAGCGCGGTGCGCCGAGTGCAAGACGCAACGCGATCTCTTTTTCCCGTGCTGCTGCACGGGCAAGCAAAAGATTTGCGACGTTTGCGCACGCGATTAACAGGACGAGACCGACGACGACCATCAACAGTCGCAGCGGAGTCGAGAACTCTTTGCGCAAGGCGTTGAAGCCTTGGGCCGCAGGCAGTAATCGCAGCGACTGTTGTCGAATAGCTTGCTGTTTTTCGGGCGTGAGTTCAGATCCTGCTTCTTCGAGTGCCGCCTGTTGCGCGATCAATGAAAGCGCCGACCTGGCTTGCTCTTCATTCGCACCGTTTTGCAGGCGCGCCAGGATGAATGGCAGCGTACTTTCGCTGATACGGGTGCGGCGCGGCAGGATCAATTCGCCCGCTCGTGAGGGCACGTAAACATCCGGGTTGCTGCCGACGATCACGCCGAAAAATTCGGGCGGCGTCACCCCGACGACGGTGAACGGCCGGTTGTTCAGGATCAGGTTCTGTCCGACGATCAAAGGACTGGCGCCGAAGGTTCGTTTCCAATACGCATCGCTGATCACGGCGACTTGTTGATTCCCACCCTCACTATCTTCAGCAGTGGTAAAAATCCTTCCCAGGGCAGCACCGACGCCGAGTGTGGAAAAGAAACTTCCGGAAACGAGTTGTCCCTGGACCACCTCCGGCGAACCGTTGAAGCTCGCATTAACGCGCGTCGCAAAACCGAAGTAACACGCATCTGCCAGTACTTGATTCTGGCCGCGCAGCCGTTCGTAAGTGCGATAAGAAATGTTCGACGAGCGCTTGAGCGACGGCTCCCCGGTCTCGAGAAACACGAGTTGTTCCGGTTGTTTGACCGCGAGACTCTTCAACAAAACCGCGTCGAGCAGACTAAAGATCGCCGCATTCGCACCGATACCCAACGCGAGTGACAACACAGCCATCGCCGTAAACGCGGGGTTCTTAATCAGAACACGAATCGAATAACCAAGATCACTCATCACTCGTATCTCACGCCATACAAACCCCAACCCTCACTCGTATCGCAGCGCAACTAGCGGATCGACTTTCGTCGCGCGGCGCGCGGGGACCAGACACGCAAGCAGCGCCACCAGCGTCAGTCCCCCGGCGATCACCGCGAACGTCACCGGATCGCGCGGTTCGACACCAAACAGCAGGCTCGTCAACGCTTCGAGATATCTCGTCAGCACGAACGCGCCCGCGACGCCAATCACCACGCCAACGAACGTCAACGCCATTCCCTGCCGCAGGACCATCCGCAACACGCTTCCGCGATTCGCACCCAGCGCCATGCGAATGCCAATCTCGTGAGTACGCTGTGACACGGAATAAGCCATCACGCCGTAAAGTCCGATCGCCGCGAGCAGTTGCGCGATGATTCCAAACATCGTCAGCAACTTCGCAAACAGTCGTTCCATCGACAGCGTTTCATCTGCCTGCTGAAGCTGCGTCCTGATGTCGCTGACCGGCAGGTTGCTATCCACCTCGTGCACCGCTTGTCGTATCCCGCCCACGATGCTGAGCGGATCGCCCATGGTGCGAACCTCAAACGTCGTCCTACCCATCCTTTGCAGCGTCTGTCGCCACGGAAGATAAACAGTCGGTTCTACATCGACGCGTTGACTCGTGTACTTCGCGTCTTCAGCCATGCCGACGATCTCGATCGCGTTCAGCTTGTCAGGATCGAAACTGAATCGTTTGCCGATCGGGTTCTCGCCGCCGAAGTACACCTGTGAGAACTGTTTGTTGACGATTGCGAGCTGAGGCGCACGGCCGTCGTCCTGTGGCGTGAAGTGGCGCCCACCGAGCAAAGGAATCTCCATCGTTTGCAGAAAGTTTTCCCGCACGTTATGGACCTTCGCGTCGCGTTCAAGCGGCTTGCCGTCTGGTCCAACCACGCCGGCGACGAACACCGAATCGGTAGTCGAGCTCCACGCCAGCAGCGGATTACGCGAGAACGTCACCGACTGCACACCGGGTACCGCCTCCAAACGACTAAACATCTGCTCGTATAACCTCGCCAGTTGCTCATCGCGATAGCCGATGAGACCTGGCTCGACACTGAACAGCAGCAGGTTGTTGGCGTTGAAACCGATGTCGGTGTTCTTCAGGTTGCGCAGCGTCTGGATCAACAAACCCGCGCCAATCAACAGCAGCACCGAAACCGAAACCTGGAACACCACCAGCGACTTGCTTAACCAGGATCGCGCCGCCGCACTCGAACTGCGTCCCGTATCCTTCAGCGTCGGCGTAAGATCGAGCCGTGTCGCGCGCATCGCCGGCGCGAGCCCGAACACAATTCCAGTCAACAATGAAAGGCCGAAAGTAAAACCAAGCACTCGCAGATCGAGCTCCGGAGTCAAGGCGCTCATCTGCCTGCCGCCCCACTCCGTTGCCACGAGCAATCCACCCTTGATCCACAGCGCAAACAGAACACCCAGGGCGCCACCGAGAATCGCCAGCAGCACGCTCTCCGTAAGTAACTGCCGCACCAGCCGGCCGCGACTTGCTCCCAACGCCAAACGCACCGCGATCTCTTTCCGTCGCGACGAAGCACGGACCAGCAGCAAGTTGGCCACGTTTGCGCAGGCGATCAGCAACACCAGGCCCACCACTCCAAGTAACAACTGCAACGGCTGCGCAAAATGACGACGCCAGTTCATCTCGCCCTGGCTGCCTGAGTCGACGCCCAGCAGCGGTAAGTCTTTTGGTTCGACCGGCAGCAGCGGATTCTGTGCTCGCGACTGGCGCATGGCGCGATGTTCGAGCACCGACTGTTGGAATGGTCCAGCAAGGGCGGTTTGCGCGTCGGCGATAGCCGATCCGGGTTTGAGCCGCCCCATCAATCGCAACCACCAGATGCCCGCGCCGCGCATCATGCTGCGTTCGCCGGAGACCTGCGGTTCCCACGCGAGCGGAATCGTCACGTCCTGCGCCGAGCCCACGTCCATCGTCCCGTTGAAGTCGGGCGGAGTGACTCCCGCGACGGTGAAGGCAACGTTGTTGAGATTGACCTGTGTGCCGACGATCGATGGATCGGCGTTGAAGCGAGTGGTCCAAAAGCGATGACTCAGAACGGCGACTGCAGGGGAGGCAGCGTTGTCGTCGGCATCGGTGATCGTTCGTCCGACAACCGCAGGCACGCCCAGCGTAGAGTAGTAGTTACCCGAAACCACCTGCCCGCTGACGACTTCGGCCTGTCCGCCGGCGTTGAGGTTCATCTCAACTTCCGAGAAAGCAAAGACGTCGGAAAGCGGTCCCGGTTCCTGTCTCAGTCGCATGTAAGTTTGGAGCGGAAACGAAGTGCCGACCGTCAGTCCCGTTTCCTTGTCCAGACGATTGCTGCCATAGAAACCGCCGGTACCAAACTTCTGTCCGTTCCAGGTCGCCTTCAACAAGACGAGTTGATCCGGTTCATGAACCGGCAACTTCTTAAGGAGCACTGCGTCGACTACGCTGAACAACGCCGTGTTCGCGCCAACACCGATCGCGATGGTCAACACGGCGATCGCTGCGAAGCCGGGATTCTTCACCAGCACGTGAAGGCCGTAACGCAAATCCTGAATCAGGGAAGTCATTCTCACGCACCCTTTCATTCGTATCGCAGAGCAACCAGCGGATCGACCTTGGTTGCACGGCGGGCCGGGACGTAACACGCGAGCAAAGCGATTACTCCCAATACGATCGGCACACCGGCGAACGTGAGCGGATCGGTTGCGGTCACACCGAACAGCATTTCGGTCATGACGCGCGTCACTGCTAATGCGCCCGCGATGCCGATCGCCAGACCAATCAGCGTCAGTAACATTCCCTGATTGATCACGAGACGGAGCACGTCGGCAGGTTGAGCCCCGAGCGCCATACGCACGCCGATCTCATGTGTCCGTTGGACCACCGCGTACGAGATGACGCCGTAGAGACCGACGCAAGCGAGCACGAGCGCCAGAGTCGCAAACAACGCGAGTAAGAGCGTTTGGAAGCGTTCGCGCGAAACAGCAGTCGCCAGCACGTGGTCCATCGTTTGGACCTTCGAAATCGGCTGGTCTTTGTCGACTGCCCAAATGGCGTCTCTAACTGCGCCGGCGAGTTGCGCCGGATCGCCCTTCGTGCGCACCACGAGATCGCGCGGCGCCACAAACCCGCGCCACTCCTGCGCGTACGGCACGTAAAGTTCAAACTTCTGGTCGCCGTAAAGTCCTCCCTGACGTACGTCGCCAACCACGCCGGCAACGACGGCCCAGGGATTCCGCGAATCGAGTGGTCCAATCTTCAATCGCCTTCCCGTCGGATCCTCACCCGGCCAGAACTGCTCAGCCAGGCGCCGATTCACGATGATGACCGCAGGACTCTCAGCAGTGTCACGCGAATCGAAAAACCTGCCGCGCTGCAACGGGATTCCCATCGCCCGGAAATATTCGGGACTGACAACGCGATACACCGCGAGCGGAAGATCCATATCGCCCGGCGCGGTGCGTCCTTCGATACTGAAACTGAAGTTCATGCCGCTGAACGAAAGCGGCAGAAACGTGATCACTCCTGCCGAATCTACGCCGGGCAGTTCATCCACTTTTCTCAGCAGCTCGTCGTAGAACGCTCGTCGTTGTTCCGGCTTCGCATACTTCGAAACCGGCAACACCGTGCGCATCGTGAGCAGGTTGTCGCTGCGGAACCCGGGATCGACCTGACGCAGTCGTTGAAAACTCCGGATCAGCAGTCCCGCGCCGACGAGCAGGACCACCGCGAGCGAGACTTCAGCGACGACCAGCACCCGACGCAGGTAACGTCCGGACCTGCCACCGGCGAGATCGCGGCCGACCTCACTCAACGTCTCGCCCGGTTTCGATCGTGACGCGTGAAACGCAGGAACAACGCCAAACACGAGCGCCGTGAGGACCGTCACGCCGAGTGTGAAAGCAAACACCCGCGCGTCGAGCGAAACGCTCTGAAGTTTCGAAAGACTCTCCGGCACGAGGCCGGACAACCACTGCACGCCCCACATCGCGCCGAGCACGCCAAGCAGAGCGCCGCCGCCGGCGAGCAACATGCTGTCGACCAGCAGTTGCCGAATGATTGCGAAGCGACTGGCGCCGAGCGCGACGCGGATGGCGATTTCACGTCGTCTGCTGGTCGCCTGGGCCAATAACAAGTTCGCGACGTTTGCGCAGGCGATGAGCAACACGAGCGCAACGGCGGCGAACAGGATCAGAATCGGCGTGCGAAGATTGCCAACATAGTCTTCGTGAAACGAGCTGACGAGGAAACCCAAACCCTCGTTAGTGCGCGGATATTCGTTCGATAACCGCGCGGCGATCGCTTCGACTTCGGCATTCGCTTGTTGGACCGTGACTCCCGGCCTGAGACGCGCGATGGTGCTCACGTAGTGATCGCCGCGGCCATTCGCTTCCTCAGGCTCCATGGCCCATGGCGTCCACAGCTCACCTTCACGTACCGGGAAAAAGAAATCCGGCGGCATAACGCCGATCACCCTGTACGACTCCGCGTTGAGTGTGATGTCGCGATCAACGATCGCCGGATCGGCATTGAAGCGACGACGCCACAGCGCATCGCTCAGCACGACCACGCGATGCCGCCCCGGTTGGTCCTCTTCGGGTGAAAACGTTCGTCCGAGCGCGGGCTTGACACCCAACAACGCAAACACATTTGCCGTAACGAGCCGCGCGTCGAGCTGCTCGGGTTCGCCCACGCCGATCAGGTTCATGCTCGCGTCGCCGAACGCGCCGACCCCTTCGAACACCTGATTCTGATTTCGCAGATCGAAGTAGTTTGCCGGCGCCATCTCGTTGCGATCGACACCCGCGCGCAGGCTGTGCTCCCAAACAGAGACCACGCGATCCGGATCGTTCATCGGCAACGGCCGCAGCAACACCGAATCGACAATGCTGAAGATCGCCGTGTTCACGCCGATACCGAGCGCTAGCGTCAATAGCGCCGTTACCGTGAACGCCGGGTTCTTGAGCAGAACACGAATTGAGTAGCGCACGTCTCTCATCACTCTGACCTCAACGCCACCAGCGGATCGACCTTCGTCGCGCGTCGTGCAGGGAGGTAACAAGCAAGCAGCGCTACGACGGTCAGCAGGACCGCGATCAATGCGAACGTCACCGGATCGGTGGCGCCGACGCCGAAAAGCATCGTCCTGATCAAACGCGTGAGTCCGAACGCCGCAACCAGACCCAGCACGACTCCCGCGAGAGTCATCTTCAATCCATGGCCCAACACGAGCGTGAAGATCTGCTTGCGTGATGCACCCAACGCGACGCGAATACCTATCTCGTGAGCACGTTGGCCCACTAGGTAGGAAATAACGCCGTAAATCCCCAGGCTCGCCAGCAGCAGCGCGGCGGCCGCGAAGGCGCCAAGCACGATCATCGCGAAGCGTCGCTGGGCCAACGAGTCGGCGATCACTTCGTTCATTGTTTGCATATCGGCGATTACGTTTTGATTGTTCTGCGCCCGCACGGTATCGCGGATGGAAGTGATGAACGACGGTCCGATTTCACGGTCCGCACGCAGGACGATGTCCATGCCGCCTGTGCCCTGAACCTGGGCATCGGGCGCCGCACGCAACGGAACGTATAACTGCGCCTGCAACTCCTGATCGTCGCGGTCGAGTCCCCACTGCTTCACGTGACCAACAACGCCGACGATCTCGTATGCACCTTCGTCATCGAGATGGAGTCGCTTACCGATCGCGTCTTCCCTGCCGAAACGTTGTTGGGCCAACATCTCATCGACGACGATCACGCGCGTCGATCGCTCGTCATCCAGGTCCGTGAAGAAGCGCCCTTTCTTCAACTCGATCCCCATCGCCGGCAGGAACTGCGGTTCGACGACGTAGAACAGCGCCATGTGCATCTCGTTGCCGTTTGCGGGCTTCGGTTGCCCGTCGACCCAGAACGAGCGATCGTCCTGGCTGACGAGCGGTGTCGCGGCGGCAGTCATTGAAGCTGCCGTAACGCCGGGCGTCTCGTTCAACCTGTTACTGAGATCGCGCAGGTATGCGCGGCTCGCGTCGGCGGTGGCGCCGCGCATCGACGGGGGAAA
>JAICGQ010000214.1 GCA_025923035.1 Pyrinomonadaceae bacterium
AACGTCGTAGCGCGCCTGAAGCCGAACGTGTCGTTGACGCAGGCACGGACGGAGATGGACACGATTACGCAGCGCCTGGCTCAGAACTATCCCGTAACAAACACCGGCTGGGGAGTACAGATCACGGAGTTGCGCGAACGAATGGTCGGCGAGTTGAGAACGTCGTTGCTGATTCTGCTTGGAGCGGTAGCTGTGGTGCTGCTGATCGCGTGCGCGAACGTCGCCAATCTGTTGTTAGCGCGCGCTGCGTATCGTCAGAAAGAGATCGCGCTGCGAACAGCGCTGGGCGCAAGCCGTCTGCGAGTTGTTCGCCAGCTCCTGACAGAAAGCGTTCTGCTTTCGCTCGTGAGTGGAATTATCGGTCTTGGTCTCAGCGTGTGGTTACTGAAACTGCTGATCGCAATCAGCCCCGCAAACAGTCCGCGCATTGAGGAGATCGGAATCGACTGGCGCGTTTTCATGTTCGCACTCGGTGTTACGGTCCTCGCCGGTCTGCTTTTCGGACTCGTCCCCGCGTTGCACACGTCGCGCCCGGATCTCAATGAGACGTTGAAAGAGAGTGGACGACAAGGTGGGCCGGGTGGGAGTCGCAATCGTGTCGGGAGTTTTCTGATCGTGTCGGAGATCGCGTTGTCGTTCATACTGCTGGCGAGCGCGGGACTACTGATCAAGAGCTTCATCAATCTCCGCCGGATCGATCCCGGCTTTACACCTGACAACGTGTTGGCGTTTCGTCTGGCGGTGATCTCACGCAATTACGATTCGAACGAAAAGCGCGCGCAACTCTGGCGGCAACTCGTCGATCGAGTCAAAGCGACGCCGGGTGTGGAATCGGCGAGCGCGATACTGAGTCTGCCGCTTGGCGGCGACACGTTTAATTTGGGTCGTAGTGTGATTCGAGAAGGACTTGAGGAAATTCCCGGGAACCAGGTCAACTCACAGCATCTCGTCATCACGCCTGACTACTTTCAGACGCTCAAGATTCCGATAAAAGCCGGCCGCGCTTTCAACGATCAGGACAACCTGGATTCGGTGAAGGTCGCGATAATAAACGAGCAGTTGGCCCATAGACTGTGGCCCGGTGAAAACCCGATTGGAAAACGGTTTCACATCTGGCGTGACGAGAAGTTTTCGCGCGAGGTCGTGGGCGTTGTAGGCAATACGAAACAGTCGCTGGACGAAGAGCCGCGCACTCAGACGTACGTACCCTACGGGCAGGATCCAAGCTGGAGCAGTCTGTCGTTTGTGGTGCGGACCGCCGGCGAGCCGACAGCCTTCGCGGGCTCAATTCGCGAGGCGATCCGTTCTGTCGATCCGACGCTGCCGACGTACAACCTGAAAACGATGGACGACGTGGTTGCGACTTCCGCTGCGCCGCGACGGTTGCCAACGTTGCTGCTGAGCGCATTCGCGGGCGTCGCGATGTTTCTGGCGATGCTCGGGATCTACGGCGTCACGTCTTACTACGTCACGCAACGCACACATGAGATTGGCATTCGCATGGCGCTCGGGGCGCAGCTAAATCAGATCCTGCGTCTGGTGTTGAAGCAGGGGTTGGTATTAGTTGCGCTGGGTATCGTCGCCGGGGTGATTGGGTCATGGTTTGCGACCAGATTGTTGGCGAGTTTGTTGTTGAACGTGAGCGTTACCGATTCGGTCACATTCATCGGCGTAGCGGTGTTACTCATAATAGTGGCGCTATTCGCTTGCTACATCCCGGCCCGTCGGGCGACGAAAGTCGATCCGATGGTCGCGCTGCGTTATGAGTAAAGGCATTGGCAATAACAAAGGTTTTTACATGCAAAATTTCATACAAGATGTTCGCTACGGCTTGCGTGGCCTTTGGAAGCGTCCGGGTTTTACCGCTGTCGCATTGATCACTCTCGCGTTGGGCATCGGCGCCAACGCCGCAATCTTCAGCGTCGTCAACGCGGTGCTGCTCAAGCCGCTGCAGTTTCGCGATCCGGCAGCGTTGGTGATCCTTTGGGAAGACGCTTCGTTCGTCGGTTTTCCGCGCAACACTCCCGCGCCCGCAAATTACGTCGATTGGAAAAATCAGGCGCAGTCGTTTGCAGACATGGCTGCGACGCACGAGTCGAGTTTCAACCTCACCGGCGATGGTGAACCGGAACGCGTCGCGACTCGTCGTGTCACCTACAACTTCTTTTCATTACTCGGCGTGCAGCCTCTGCTCGGTCGGGGCTTTCTAGCGGAAGAAGATCGGCCGCTCGCGAACAAGGTCGTGGTGCTCACTTATCCGCTGTGGCAAAGCCGTTACGGCGGCGATCCTGACATTCTCAATCGCACGATCCTGCTGAACGGTGAAAAGCACACGGTCGTTGGTGTCATGCCGGCGGGTTTTCAATGGAGTGACGCTGAAGAAAAGTTGTTCGTGCCGCTTGCGCTCGACGCGGAACGGTTGGCGAATCGCGGCGCTCATTATTTGACGGTCGTCGCGCGCTTGAAACCGGGCGTCACGCTGGTCCAGGCCCAGTCTGAAATGAATGCGCTCATGGCCCGGCTCGCTAAAGATCATCCGGCAGAGTTGGCCGAAGGCAGACTTGGCGCCGTCGTGATGCCGTTGCACGAACAGTTGGCCGGCGACGTGCGACGTCCGTTGCAGGTGCTGCTGGTTGCGGTCGCGTTTGTGTTGCTGATCGCGTGCGCCAACATCGCCAGTCTGCTGCTGGCACGTGCTGCCGGACGTCGCCGCGAGATCGCGGTTCGCACTGCGTTGGGCGCGAGCCGGATGCGCATCATCAGACAACTGCTGACGGAGAGTTTGTTGTTGTCGATCTTCGGCGGTATCGCGGGAGTGCTGCTGGCGTTCTGGAGCTTTGGTTTTTTCGAGAACCTGATTCCGGAAGGCATGAAGCAGTCGACGAATCTGAAGCTCGACGGCTGGGTGTTGCTGTTCGCGTTGGCGACTTCGATCGTGACGGGCATCGTCTTCGGTTTGATTCCGGCATTGCAGGCGGCGGGCGTGGATCTGAATGAGAGTTTGAAACAGAGTGGCGGAAGATCGGGCAGCGGATCGGGGATGAAGTTGCGCAGCGGGATGATCGTGTTTGAAGTTTCACTGTCGCTCGTGTTGCTCGTCGGTGCTGTGCTGCTTATTCAAACACTCTTCCAGTTGTTCAACCAGTATTCGGTGCTTGCGCCGGAGAAGGTGTTGACCATGCGGACGCCGCTACCGCTGAGCAAGTACGACGAGCCCGGCAAGCGAAACGCGTTCTATCAAAATGTTCTGCAACGTGTGGAAGCGATTCCCGGCGTCGTGTCTGCCGGCTACGTTACGGCGGTTCCATTGACCTGGAAGGGCGGCACGACGGGCGTGTTTCCGGAAGGCACGGGCGAACCGGTTCCGGGCGTGTCGTACGACGCGAACCATCGCCAGGTCAGTGCGAACTACTTGCAGACGATGAGCGTGCCGTTGCGGCAGGGTCGTTACTTCACGGCGCAGGACAACGAGCAGTCGATGCCGGTGGCGATCGTTAACGAGACGATGGCGCGCGAGTATTGGCCCAATGGCGACGCGGTGGGCCGTCGATTCAAACTCGGCGATCCGGCGGAAGATACGCCGTGGTACACGGTCGTGGGCGTCGTTGGTGATGTGCGCCAGATGGGTATCGACGTGCCTGTGAAAGGTGAAATGTATCTGCCGTACGGGCAGGTTGCTGCTTACGAATTTTATGCGCCGCGCGATCTTGCGTTACGCACAAACGGCGATCCGATGAGCTTGACTGGCGCGGTGCGTCAGGCGATTCGTTCCGTGGATGTCGATCAGCCGGTTTCAAACGTTGCCACTATGGAAGAGGTCCTTGGCCGGGAAGCTTCGCAACGGCGGCTGGGAATGATCCTGCTGACGGCGTTTGCCGTACTCGCGTTGCTGTTGGCTTCGCTGGGAATCTACGGCGTGCTCGCGTACTTCGTCGCGCAACACAGAAACGAGATCGGTGTGCGGCTCGCGCTCGGCGCTTCGCCCGCGAGGATTTTGTTGCTGGTGTTGCAAAAGGGAATGAAGTTGACGCTGCTTGGCGTGGCGATTGGTCTCGCGGCGGCGTTCGCGTTGACGCGTTTGATGAGTTCGTTGCTCTTTGGTGTGAAAGCTGTCGACCCGTTGACGTTCGCAGCGGTTCCAGTGCTGTTGGCCGGCGTTGCGTTGTTGGCCTGTTGGATTCCCGCGCGGCGTGCGGCAAAGGTCGATCCGATGGTAGCGCTTCGCTACGAGTAGTCTTCCGCGGACAAACAAAATGAACACTCTCCTGCAGGACGTGCGATACGGCGTCCGGATGCTGTTGAAGCATCCGGGCGTCAGCATTGTCGCTGTCATCACGCTCGCACTCGGCATCGGTGCAAACACGGCGATCTTCAGTGTCGTCAACGCGGTCCTGCTTCGTCCGTTGACGTACCACGATCCCGATCGGCTCGTTTCGCTTTGGGAGAACGTGCCGAATCACGGTCGCTGGCGCGCGTCACCGGCCAACTTCCACGATTGGAAGAAACAGAACACGCTGTTTGAAGACATATCGGCGTACGGTGGCTCGTCGATGAGCATCACCGGTGACGGTGGCGAGCCGGAGCAGTTGGTGGGAACGCGAGTGAGCTCGGGATACTTCGCCGTCGTTGGTGTCGAGCCGATGTTGGGCCGATCGTTTGCGGCGGAAGAGTACGAAGTCGGCAAGGACAAGGTTGTAATCCTTGCTCATTCGCTGTGGAAACGACGTTATGGCGGCGATCATAACATCCTCAATCGCACCATCACTCTCGACGGTTCCGGTTACACAGTTGTCGGCGTGATGCCGCCCGGTCTCTATCCGATGCGGCCCACCACTACCGGGCGAATCGATTTCAACGATCCGGACGAGCATTACTGGACTCCGATGTCGTTCGATCCCAATTGGGCCAGGGTGCGATCAGCGCACGTGTTGGGTGTCGTCGGACGTTTGAAGCCCGGGGTGACGTTGGACCAGGCGACGGCCGAGATGAACACGATCGGCGCGCGGCTCGAACAGGAACACGCCGAAAACAAAGGCGAGGGCATCATCGTCAGCCCATTCATGAATGAAGTGGTCGGCGACGTCAGGCCTGGATTGCTGACTCTCCTGATAGCAGTTGGCCTCGTTTTGCTCATTGCTTGCGCCAACATCGCAGGACTGTTGCTGGCCCAACACGCGGCCCGCAGCAAAGAGATCGCGATTCGAGCTGCTCTGGGCGCGAGTCGTAGCCGGCTCGTGCGCCAGTTTTTCATCGAAGGCATGCTGCTTTCGTTGTTGGGTACGCTCGCCGGAATTGGTCTCGCTTCGGTAGGTTTGAACGCGCTGACGAAACTCGTGACGCAGAACATTCCGCGGCTGGACCACGTGCAGCTCGATTGGCAAGTGCTCGGCTTCACACTCGTGCTGGCTATCACGACTTGCCTGCTGTTCGGCTTGATACCCGCCTGGCACGCTTCAAAACCGGATCTGCATACAACGCTCGAACAGACCGGCCGCACAGCGGGCCCGGGTGGACGACGGTTGCGCCTGCGACAGGCACTCGTCGTGTTTCAGGTGAGCATGGCGGTGATGCTGGTGATCGGCGCAGGTTTGCTAATCAAAAGTTTTTGGCGTTTGCAGCGCGTCGATCCCGGGTTCAAGCCGGAGCGCGTATTGTCCCTGAGCCTGACGCTTCCGTTCGCCAAGTACGACAAGCCGGACGAGATCAACCAGTTCTTCAATCAACTACACGACGGTGTTTCGAACCTGCCCGGGGTGCAATCGTCGGCCATTGCCTACGATCATCCTTTGCAGACCAACTGGATTGATTCGTTTGAGGTCGAAGGCAGAGTTACACCGGCAGACAGCCGCGGCTTGTCTGCAAACTTCAACCCGATTGGACCTGATTACTTCGCGACTGTCGGCGCTCCGATGGTGAAGGGACGACAATTCACAGCCCTCGACGATCAGGACCATCCGGGAGTGACGATCGTCAACGAAGCGTTTGTCAGGCATTACTTTCCGAACGAGGAACCGCTGGGCCGCCGCTTAAAATTAGGTCATCCGCCAAGAATCTGGAGAGGCCAGCGATTCAATTCGTTTGAGATCGTCGGCGTCGTGCGCGACGTGAAGTCCGCGGGATTGGACGCGAACACTGAACCGACTTATTACGTCCCCGCGACGCAAGCGCCGTTGCAGGACATGTCGCTGCTGGTGCGCACGTCCACCGAGCCGACGTCAATCGTTCCCGCTCTGCGTCAAGCCGTCTGGTCCATCGATCCTAACCAGCCGATTTCCAACGTCAACACGATGGAACAGATCGTGTCGGACAGTATCGGGAAACCGCGACTGAACATGACGTTGATGGCGTTGTTCGGTGCGCTGGCGATGATCCTCGCCGCGATTGGCATTTACGGTTTGCTGTCGTACACGGTGACGCAGCGGACGCAGGAGATGGGCATCCGCATGGCGCTCGGCGCGCAAGCCGGCGACGTGCTGCGGCTGGTGCTGAAGCAGGGAATGGCGCTCGCCGTTATTGGTCAGGCAATCGGCGTGATTGGCGCGTTGGCGTTGACGCGTTTGATTCGCGGGTTGCTGTTTGGCGTGACGCCGACCGACTTCACGATCTTCGCAGGCGTTGTAGTTGTACTGACCACCATTGCGTTGTTCGCCTGTTATCTGCCAGCCCGGCGCGCGACGAAAGTCGATCCTCTGAAGGCCTTGCGGTACGAATGACGGAGAGAGTTTTGTGCTTTGTGCTTCGTTCTTTGTTCGCTAGGGGTAGAGACATCTCGAGACGAAAGTTGCTCTAAGCGAGCAAAGTACAAAGCAACAAAGCTCAAGAATCAACACGACGATTCAGAAATCCATGGACACCCTAATTAATGATCTTCGCTATGCCATCAAGATGCTCTGGAAGAGCAAAGGCGTCACGGTCGTAGCAATGATCTCGCTTGCCGTCGGCATCGGTGCAAACTCCGCGATCTTTACCATCGTCGATTCGATGCTGTTGCGTCCGCGACCGGTTGCGAATCCGGAGCAGCTCGTCGAGCTCTACAGTGGCGACACGGAGCAGCCGTATCACACCACGTCCTACCCGAGTTACGTCGACTTTCGCGAACGCAACGAAGTCTTCAGCGGACTCGCTGCCTACGGCATCCGGCAGTACAAACTTGGCGGCGCCACTGAAGTCGAACAGATCTGGGGCGAAGCTGTTTCGGGAAACTATTTCGACGTCCTCGGCGTGCAGCCTATGCTCGGGCGCGCATTCGCGGCCGAAGAAAACGAGGTGCCAAACCGGAACCCCGTCGTCGTGATCAGTCATGACTTATGGCAGCGACGATTCAACTCTGATCCCGCACTCGTCGGACGGACGATCACGCTTAACAACCAGCAGTTGACGGTGATCGGTGTTGCCCCGCCGCAGTTCACCGGTATGTTTCGCGGTATGTCGTGCCAGCTTTGGGTGCCGGCGATGATTACGCCGGCGCTCGAACCGTCAAGCGGTGGTGGTTTGGTGGCGAGCCGGGGCAGCAAGTGGTTGATTCTCGTCGGCCGTCTCAAACCCGGCGCGACGATCGCGCAGGCGCGCGCGCGTTTTGAGCTGCTTTCGAAGGACATGCAGGCAGCACATCCGCAGGAGTGGGTCAGGCGCAAAGGCAACTCTGTGCGCGAGCAATTTGTTTCTGTGCTTGCTGAGAGCGAAACCCGCGTGCATCCGCAAATGCGCGAGGCGGCGTATGCCGTCGCGGGCTTGTTGTTCGTCATCGTTAACCTGGTGTTGCTGATCGCGTGCATGAATCTCGCGAGCATGTTGCTCGCGCGTGCGGTTGCACGGCGTAATGAGATCGCGGTGCGGCTCGCGTTGGGCGCCGCTCGAAAACGCATCATCCGCCAACTGCTTACCGAAAGCGTTCTGTTGTCGACGATCGCCGGCGCCGCGGGAATTCTGCTCGCCGTGTGGCTCCTGGATCTCTTGCTGGCGTTCATGCCTCCACTGCCCGAAGGATTTCGTCTCGCACTGGATCTGCACCTGGATTGGCGAGTAGTGGTCTACACGATCGCGATCTCCACCGTAACGGGAGTGTTGTTTGGACTTGCACCCGCTTTGCAGAGTTCGAAGGCCGACGTATCGACGATTTTGAAAGACGATTCGGCCGTGTCGACCGGACGTTATCGCAAGTCGCGGTTGCGCATGTCGCTGGTGGTGGCCCAGGTGGCGTTCTCGTTGCTGTTGTTGATTGGCGCGGGACTCGTGTTGCGAAGTCTCGAGAAGATCAGACCCACGCGTCTTGGGTTCACTTCCGACAACGTCGTGATCGCGCCGCTGCTCCTGGAGCAAAAGGATTACGATCGGCGAAAGATGCACGAATTTTATCGCAGTGTTACGGAGCGTGTTGCGGCATTGCCCGGAGTGCAGAACGCTACTCTAGTCGAAAACGTACCGGGCAATTTCTTGAGTGGGTCGCGTCGCGGTGTTGAGATTGAGGGCTACAAGCCCAGCCCCGGGGAGCGTTTGCATCTCGACTCGATGTTTACAGGTCCACATTACTTCACGAACATGAAAGTCCCGTTTGTGCAGGGACGAGATTTCGACGAACGTGATCAGGACGGTGC
>JAICGQ010000215.1 GCA_025923035.1 Pyrinomonadaceae bacterium
CTGAAACAGCCCCACCTGATCCGAGTGGGAAAATAATTGCAGCGGTTTTTTCCCGGTGCCGTTCTGATAAGTGGTGCGGTTGATCGGCTCGACGAGTGGTCCGTTGTTGCAAAGCACGGCGAGCTTGCCCTGGTTGAACAGTTCGCGCACCTCGGGCATGTTCGGGTGAAAACCATACGAGCCGCCGCTCACCGGCGAAACCGGAAGCAGACTGGCCTTTGCGATCGCGAGACCCGAAGCAGCGCGCACGTTTGCATAGCCTTCGACGAGACTGCCGGCTGGTCCATCGTACTGATCGAGCGATACGAACATGTTGTTGCCGTCGTTGCCGCCGTTCAGGAAGATGCAGACGAGCGCTTTGTACCCGGTCGCGGACTGCGGCGTAAGCGCCTGGACCACGCCGAACGTGTCGATACTCGAAGCGAGTGCCATGCCGCCGAGCGCGCAGGCTGTTGTGCGTAGGAAATCTCTGCGTGATGTTGACATGGCGGTTATCTCTGAATGTCGTATTGCGAAGACGTGGCGGTCAGATAAACCGCGACGCGTGCGCGCTTTTGATGGCGAGTCGTGACGTTGGCGTCGTTGATTGAGTTCATCGCGTTGATGATCGACGTGCGCATCTGCGCATTCATCGTTCCGTGCAACAGCAGCGCATCGAGAGCGTTCACGACGTCAGCCGGATTTGCCGCCATCGCTTCAAGGTTTGCGATATCGATCGAAGTGCCGCGCGGACGATCGGGATTAGCCGGCGTCGGCGTGGTATTTGGCCCAACGCCGGAGTAGACAAATGAGTTAATGACGTTGGCGCGTCGTAGCGTCGTTGTTGTCGAGAGAATGCCGAATGCCGGACCGAGTATCTTCGTGCCGGGCACTTCATAACTCGGCTGGTAGTAGCTGAACACCGTTGTCGGTAGGAAGATCGGTTGGTCCAGGGTACCGGTAAAGTTGCCGCCGCGATTGTCCAACACGCCGTCGCTGGTCGAGGTCTTATCTAACGACTTCACATTGAACGCGCGGAGAAAACCGTTGACGTACTGTGCTGGTTCGCGGAGCTTGCCGTAGTTCGGCGCCGTCTTTACATCCCCGCGAGCTTCCGGATCCAACAGTATTGCCTGGACGACAAATTTCAGATTGCCCCGTGCGTTCGTGCAGTTCTGCGGATACAGCCCGTCGCAGTCGTTGTTGAAAACACGGGCAACGCGTTCCACGTACGCAGGACTCGGATTGCTCGTCACCAAATGTTGAATCAACTGCTTGCTGAAGAATGGACCAACATTCGGATGGTTCGCGATGTGGTCCATCACCGCGTTCATGTCTGACTGCGCACAGGCGATGTTCTGCGCCGAGTTCGTGCTGGTGCAGGCCGGAATCAGGAAGCCGTTAAGCAACGTCTTCGCGCCGGCGTCGTGGTTTTGACCGCCTCGTGGGACCATCGGATCGCGGAAGTTTGTGATGCCGGCGGCAATCGGCGTCGCGCTGAAATTCCAACCGGTGAACACGCGCGTGAATTCGTTGACGTGCGTTTGTGTGTAAGTCGCGAGCGGAACGCCTTGCGCGTCGAGTTGCGGCGTGCCGTCGAGATTCAGCACTTCGGTTCCAATTGAGAAGAGCTGGAGAATCTCGCGTGCGAAGTTCTCGTTTGGATTCGTTCGCGTGCTCAGACGCATGTCGAGATACTCGCCCATCGCCGGCGTCAGCGTGACCTCGTGTAGCAGCGTGCGATAACTGCCGAAGGCGTTGCGATCCAGCGCCTGGAGGTAGATCGTCAACCAGCTCGGACGGTTGACTTCGCTGTTTCCGGAGACGACGAGGATCTGGTGCAGCGCAAATGCGACGCGTTGTCGCAGTTGATCGTTGCCGTAGAGCGCTCGCGTAAAAAAGGTGCGCTGTAGCGGATAGATCGAATAGTTATCGCGCAGACAAACGGCCTGGTTGTAATTCGGATCGATTGAAGTTGCCGGACATTGTTGCGAGCTGTCGTCGAGTGGAAACCCGAGATCCGGGTAATTCGATCCCTTCCCCGGGTTGGCAGGCGCCGTGCTGAACTGTTCATCGAGATACGCACGGAAGCCCATCGCTTTTACGCGTGTGATTTCAGCAGGTGTTGGTCCCCAGCTCGCCTGTTCCAGAAAACGAACGGTGTCGGCGTCGGTGGCTGGTCCAGTATATGGATCGGGTACTAACGGCGGATCCGCTCCGGGTGGAACTGCCGGCGCGGGAGTCGGCACTGCTGCGAAGTCATCCGCTGGTCCACCGCCGGATTGGCCAATCGCGATGCGAACGCGATTGCTCGTCATCCCGTGAAGACTGAGCCGGACCAGGACGTCGCCGACGTTGCCCAGATCGTCAGCCAACCTAACCACGATCATCGTGATGCCCGGGAAGTTCGGTACCTGGCCCACATACTCGACGCGCAACGGATAAATCTTACCGTTTCCGTCCTGCACGTCGGCGAAGAAAGCATTCGCGCCTTCGCCGGGCAGGAGTTCGAGGTCCATCGCGAAGATGCAGACTCGGGTGCGATTGTCGGGGCTGTAATTCCAGGAGTTAGTCAGCGCAAACGGCTCGGCCTTCATCGTCACCGACTCGAAGGCCACGGCCCTCGTCGAAGTCGCGTGGCTGATCAGGATCGGTTTCTTGTTGGTGGCCGCCGTGGCGACGCTGCCGCCGAGTAGGACCAGCACAAACAGGACCAGAATATTGAACAATGGGGCGTCGCACGGGAGACTGCGTTTCATAAGGGGAATCGCTCCGTCACAATTTCCGAAACAACTGCCGATGTCTGGTGAGATCGTCGGTGGAGGGGCCACCAAGGTTTGGAACCCGGGTTGAACGCCACTATACGCTTTGGCCCACGAACCGATCAAGATTTTTAGACGGTTCAGGTTGGCGAATAGTCTGGCGAAGTCTTTTGGACTCTGGGAACTTGTTCTATTTGTTGACAGAATTACAATTTGCAGGGTATACAGCAACTCGGTTGACACCTTGCCTGCTGAAGGCTGCCCTCCGCTGCTCCCGTGGAAGTCCCGAGAACATTTAAATGCCCCATAAGTACGACATTTTCATAAGTTACGGACACCTTGACGACGAAGATCCCGGTGGGGACGTGAAAGGCTGGGTCGACCTGTTGGTCGAACGTCTGCCTCGCCTCGTCAGCAATAATCTCGGTTATCTCCCAAACGTCTGGCGCGACGAGCGAAGTCTTCACGGAAACGATCTGTTGACCGCCGCGATCAGCGAAGGCGTTACCACGTCCTTATTATTAATCCCGATCGTTTCTCCGCGTTACGTTCAATCCGATTGGTGCCGCCGTGAGCTCGAAGCTTTCTGCCAGTCTGAACCCCCGCCGGGTTCCCCCACATTCCGCTCGCGAATTTTCAAAGTAATCAAGACGCCGCTGCTGTTTCACCTGGCGAAAAAAGAACCCGAAGCATTACGCGAATTGATCGGTTACTCGTTTTACGAAATGGATAACGACATGCCGGTCGAGTTCGGACCCGAAGTTACACCGACGAAGGATCCGCGATACTGGACCGCGCTCCGGCGCCTGGCCTGGGACGTTTCCAACATGCTCGTGACTTTGAAGCACGCGAAAGAGGCAACGACCGGCCCGCTCGTGTTACCTACAGAGCAAACGAAACCGTCTGTGACTGTCACTCCGTCCGTCGCGGCCGCAACGAACGGCGGCCCAAAGAAGTTTGTCTATCTCGCGGAAACTACTTCCGACCTCAGTAACGAACGTGAACTCGTGCGCGACGAGTTGCGGCAACGCGGTTACGGCGTGCTGCCCGAAGAAAAACTTCCCGCGGCGGAGTTGCAGGAGATCCAGACCATCGTGAACCAGTCACTCGCGCGTTGCGCGATGTCGGTCCACTTGATCGGAAAACGTTACGGCTCGACTCCCGAAGACAATCCACGTTCGCTGGTCTGCATTCAGGAAGACATGGCGGCGCAACACAGTGCGAAGCACGAAGGCTTTCTGCGTCTTCTCTGGATGCCGCAGGGACTGATGTCGCCCCCACTCGAGATCGGCGATGAGCGTCAGAAGGAGTTTGTCACTACAGTTCAGAACCGCATCGACGAGCGCGCAGAACTCTTGCAGACCAGCATCGAAGATCTAAAGACACGCATCGTCGAAAAACTCAGCCCGCCTGCGAAACAAACCGCGGCAGCCGCGGCGCCGCAACCGGGTCGACCAAAACTGAAACAGGTCTATCTCATCTGCGAGAATCGCGACCGCACTTTCATCCGGCCGATAAAAGAGTATCTCTTCAAACAGAACATCGAAGTCATCACCTGGCTCGACGGCGAAGCCGGCCGCACACTAATGGACTATCACCACAAGAACCTTCGCGAGTGCGACGCGGCACTGGTGTATTTCGGTAACGGTGATGAACCGTGGGTGCGCAAGAACCTCGAGGATCTCGAAAAAGCTTACGGCTACGGACGCGAACACGATTGGGCCGCGAGTGCTGTTTACGTCGGCGCGCCGCCCAATGATCAAAAAGAAGACTTCCTGACTCATCTTGTTCCTTATGTCATTCGTAACTTCCAGTCATTCGACCCTAACGACCTGCGCGATTTCGTAACGGCCGTGCAAACGTCGGAAGGAGAGCAAGGATGATCGAATCCAAACGTATTAAGAATCCCTTCCCCGGTTTACGACCTTTTGAGACGGATGAGTACCGGCTCTTCTTCGGCCGCGAAGGCCAGTCGGACGCATTGCTCGGGCGGCTTCAGCGCACGCGATTTCTCGCCGTGGTCGGCACGTCCGGCAGTGGTAAGTCGTCACTCATTCGCGCCGGACTGATGCCCGCGCTGCGCGGTGGACTGATGGCTGGCGCGGGTTCCGGTTGGCGCATCGCGGTGATGCGACCCGGTGGTGATCCGATCGGTAATCTCGCAGCGGAGCTCGTTAAGGAAGACGCTCTTCCCGCAGCCGGCGCCGGACTGCGCGCGGATGAAGCAGAAGCTGTGATCGAGGCGACACTGCGAGGCGGTTCGCTGGGCATCGTCGACGCCGCGCGCCAGGGCCGTCTCGGCGAACATGAAAAGTTACTGATCATCGTCGACCAGTTTGAAGAGCTGTTTCGCTTTCGCGCGGCGCAGCAAAACACCACCGCCGACGAAGCAGCCGCCTTCGTCAAACTCCTGCTGGAAGCGGCCCAACAACGTGACCTGTCGATCTACATCGTCCTCACGATGCGTTCCGACTTTCTCGGCGACTGCGCCCAGTTTCAGGGATTACCGGAAGCAATCAACGATGGGCAGTATTTGATCCCGCGCATGACGCGCGATGAACGACGGTTCGCTGTCACTGGACCAGTCGGCGTCACTCGCGGAAAGATTACCGAGCCGCTCGTCAGTCGTCTGCTCAACGACGTCGGCGACAATCCCGACCAACTTCCGATTCTGCAACACGCGCTGATGCGCACGTGGGAACACTGGCAAACGCATCGTGGCAACGGCGAACCGATCGGCATGCAGCACTACGAAGCGATCGGAACAATGTCAGACGCGCTCTCGCTGCACGCCGATGAAGCTTTCAACGAGCTGCCCAATGAAAGTACTCGAGCGATCGCCGAGAAGATGTTCAAGGCGTTGACGGAACGCGGTGCAGACAATCGCGAGATCCGGCGACCCACTCGCATGGACGCGCTCTGCGCGATCACGGGCGCGAGTCATCAGGAATTGACGAATGTGATCGACGTGTTTCGTCGGGTCGGACGGTCGTTTCTGATGCCGCCGGCAGGTGTCGTTCTCAGGCCTGATACCGTGATCGACATCTCGCACGAGAGTTTGATCCGCAACTGGAAACGGCTCAAAGAGTGGGTGAATGAGGAAGCGCAGTCAGCGCGTTACTACCGCCGGCTCGCGGACACAGCAGCGCTGCATCGCGAAGGTAGCGAAGGGTTGATGCAGGATCCGGCGCTGCAAATCATCTACGACTGGTATCTGGAGTCGCAGCCGAATGCCGCGTGGGCCGAACGTTATGATCCGCAGTTTGACGACGCCGTCAGCTATTTGAACCGCAGCGTCTACGCGCGTGACGCCAACGTGGCGGAACGTGAGCGGCAGCGTAATGCTGAGCTTGAACGTGCGCAGCAGGAACGTGAGCGGGCCGAGCAGTTCGCGGAGGTTCAGCGTCGTGCGGCTCAACGTATGCGCCGTTTCACTTTCGCACTTGTTTTGATCTCTTTGCTGGCATTGGTCGCAGCCGGAGCCTCGGTGTACGCGTTTGCAAAGGCGCGGCAAAACGCAACCCTCGCGCATTCGCTTGCGGAAGAAGCACGTGCCAGCTTCGTCGCCGAACAAGCTGCAAGAAAAGAATCGGAATCGCATCGCGTCGCCGCCGAAACAGCGCAGAAGAAGGCGGAAGAAGAACGAGAACACGCGGAGGCGGAAGAGAAAAAGGCGAAAGCTGAGAGTCAACGCGCCGATGCCGCCGCAAAACTCGCGGCTGCGCGCGAAGGTGTCGCGCGCCGAGCGACGGCCGAACAAAAGGCTGCTGCGGAGCGCGAAAAGAAGGCCGCTGAAGTGGCCACACAAGCTCGTGATCAGGCCCAGAGGGCCGCCGAGCGTCTCCAGTTGGATTCATTGAGCCGCAATGGTCTCGACTCGTTTCAACGCGGCAACTACAGTGGCGCGCTTTACGAGTTCAACATGACGGACCAGATGATTCGGCAACAACTGGATTCCGATCCGAGTCTGGCAAGACTGCAGGCATGGGTGTTGGCGAACGTCGGCGCCGCGAATCGCAGGCTCGGTAAGTACAACGAAGCGCGCGCGTCGTACGAAGCATCGCTCGCGATTCACGAGAAGGTATCCGGCAAACAGAGTGCAGAGATGTTTGACGCTCTGCACGGACTCGGTCACACGTATCTTGAGATGGGCGATCCGGTTAAGGCGGAAGAGTATTACACGCGTGCAGTGGATTACCTCGTCTCGAATCCAAACCTGATCGATCAGATATACCAGACGGCAAACCTGGAAATGATCGCGCGGTTGTATCGCGATGTGGGCCGCTACTCAGACGCTGAGCCGTATTTCAAGCGCGTGCTCGCCGACAAGCAAGCTCAGGGCGATGGGCTCGACACGCTCAAGGAGATGGCCCAGTTTTACGCGGTCCAGAACAACTACTACGAAGCTGAAAAATACATGGTCCAAGCCGTGGACCTGCAGGAGAAACTCATCCTCCACGGCGGTGAGACGGGCCAGTTGGCGCTGCGCGAACTAGCTGACACTTACAGTGAAGTGGGCGAGATTTATTCGATGCTTGGTTCGGAGCAAGACTCGAAGGAAGCGTTCCGACTCTCGCAAACACTGCAGAATGCGGAAATTTCGGCGCGCCGCACGATGGTGCTGCAGAAGTCACCCGGCGCGCATAAAGAGGAGATAACAAAAAGGAGAAAAGAGAACGCCGGTCACCTTGAGCAATGCGCCGACTTACTGCTGAAGTTGAAGCGGACGGCGGCGGCTGAAAACGTTTATCTGCTGGCTCTCGGCCTGCGCATACTCACAAACGACTTCAGCGCCGAGGGTAACGAAAGCCTGGCGGGAGTCCTGGTCAAACTCGGCAACTACTACCGGTATAACCGGAAGAACTTTGCGGAAGCGGAAAAGAGATACCAGGCCGCAGTCACAGCTTTAGCGAATGTCCGGTCGCCAGAATCGACGCTTTATGGCGATGCGCTAACTCACCTCGGTAGCCTCTACGCTCAGGAGTTGAAGAAGCCTGCGGAAGGTGAACGGCTGTTGAAAGAAGCGCTGAGTTATCTTGCAACAGTGCCGCAGTCGGAAAACTCAACGACCGGGACGCTCGAGGAACTTGGGCAACTCTACTCGATCCAATCGCGGTTTAAAGAAGCAGTCGAAGCGAGCAAGCTGAAACTCAGTGTCGCGAATGCGTTAATGGCACGAACTTCTGTAACCGCTACGGGCCTTGATAAGTGGAATGCTGAAGACTACAACTACGCGTTTATTGTTTACGTGCGCACGATCCTCGAGCTGGCGAATGATTATAGGGAGGCCGGAGACCCTCGCCAGGAAGCGAGCACTTACACTTTGCTGCTGAATGATCAGTTGGACGTTAGTGGTGTGGTAAACGCGGCCGTTCTCACGGAGTATGCGAAGGTGCTGGAGCAGCATCGGTCGGCGCTTGCGAGTGATACGCGAAATTTGGATGAACGGTTGAAGGTTGTGGACTTGAGGCGAAGATATATCGAAGCAGTTTTGAAGGCGGCAGATTAGGGCTGCTGATTAGTGTTTGTTGATAAGGGTTGCGGGTCAAGGAGGGAGTGGCGTGTTTGACAGGCATGATGCGCTTCCCTATTATCAGCAAGCATTTCGGGGCGTGGCTCAGCCTGGTAGAGCGCACGGTTCGGGACCGTGAGGTCGGAGGTTCGAATCCTCTCGCCCCGACCAATTAAATCAAGCATTTACGGCTACCTGTAAAGGTGGCCGTTCTTGTTTTGTGGCTGGATTGTGGCAGACGCGCAATCTAACCGCTTCGACCGCCGCCCGCTTCGCTCGATCAGTTGCGTGCGTGTAGCGTC
>JAICGQ010000216.1 GCA_025923035.1 Pyrinomonadaceae bacterium
CACCGTGCAGAGCTTCACGCCGGTCGACGGCGCGGATCTCATGACGAAGCTCAACGCCGCGCAAGCGCGTGGACGCAGTGGTCAAACGCCTTACTGGTCTGCGTACACGTTTGACGTGCGTCCCGGCGTTGCTGTCGATCCGAACGTTCGAGATTTCAACGGATCGATTCACACAATTGGCGATTCGTCTGTGTTCGTCGGCACGACGTCAGGCGGAATGACGGTGGAAACGCGCAACCTCGGGATCTTCCTGTTGCGCGATCCTGCCGGTAACCAGATCACGCGGATGGAGGTTTACAACCTCGAACGCAAACGCGAGTACAGCGGTTATCCCGTTTACTGGATGGGCCGCGCCAATAACGAAGAAAGCTTGAACTACCTGCGCGCGCTCGCCGCTGCTTCGCCGCTCGACATCCTCGGCGAGCGGGCCGTGTTGGGCCTGTCGTTGCACGACGACGCGCGCGTTGGTGGCATGCTGAAGACGTTCGTTGCCAACTCGCCGAATCAACGTATCCGCTCTTCGTCGGTTTACTGGCTCGGCCAGATCGGCGGGGAGCAAACTTTCCTCGCGACGCTCGTGCGCAACGAGGCGGAAAGCAAAGACATGCGGCGGTCAGCGGCGCACGCGATCGGACAGAGCAAGGAGCGCGGTGGTGTCGCGCTGCTTCAGGGTTTGTATGAATCAGCGAAGGACGCGGAACTGCGGCGGAGCATCGTCTCGGCGGCATCGCATAGCGTTTACGAAAAGGAGCAGGCGTTTGCGTTCTTGCTTCGCGTCGCGAAGACCGATGCTGATTGGGAAGCGCGTCGAACAGCGGTGCGGCGGTTGGGACAGTTCGAACGCGAAGACGCTGTTGATGAGTTGATGAAGATCTACGCGAACGATGCGCAGCTCGACGTCAAACGAAACGCGTTGCGAGCGCTGGCGGAAACGAAGAGTCCGCGCGCGCAGGCACGGCTGTTGGAAGTCGCCCGCACGGATACGAATGCGGAGCTGCGGAAGCAGGCGATTCGAGTGCTCGGTGAGCGCGGTGAAGCGGCGGTTGACGATCTGCTGAAGTTGTTTGACGCGGAACAGGTGCCGGACGTGAAGCGATCGGTGTTGCAGTCGCTTTCGCAGATCAA
Source organism: Pyrinomonadaceae bacterium (assembly GCA_025923035.1). GTDB lineage: Bacteria > Acidobacteriota > Blastocatellia > Pyrinomonadales > Pyrinomonadaceae > PSRF01. Next base: position 1,126 of record JAICGQ010000216.1, read on the forward strand.
GAGCCCGCGCGTGGAAGACAAGCTGTTTGAAGTTGCGAAGAGCAATGAACCCACGGATGTGCGGCGGCAGGCGATCCGGTTGCTTGGCGAGCGCGTCAGCAAGCGCAGTTTCGAGTTCCTGAGTCAGACCGCGCAGAGCACTGATGCGAATGTGGAAGTTCAGATGCAGGCGGTGCGGGCGATCAGCGAGCGACGTTCCGACGAATCCGTGCCCGTGTTGATACGGATCGCCAAAACACATCCGAACCAGCAGGTACGCAAGCAGGCCATTCGCTCATTGGGTGAATCAGGCGATCCACGCGCAGTGGATTTCTTCCGCGAAGTACTGACGAAGTGATCAGTGTTTCACTTTGTACGTGAGAACTACGCAGCCGTTCTTTAACTCCTGGCACTTAATTAGTTTGAGATTGATCTGTTTCTTCATCTCGTGAAACAGAGGGATGCCGGTGCCGAGCAGGACGGGGTGAACGTTAATTCCGATCTCGTCGATTAGATCGGCTTCAAACAAAGAACGGGCAAGGACGCCGCCTCCCATGAGGCAGATGTCCTTGCCCTTTTTCTTCTTCAGCTTGCGCACGAACTCCGGCGCATCTTCCGAGATGATGGTCACTCCGTCCGGCGCATCGCTTTGCTTCAACGTCCGCGAAAAGACATAACTCGTAACGCCCGGATACGCACCGCCACCACCACCCGTATTCTTCATCGCAACTTCGTAAGTCCGTCGACCCATTACGACAGTGTCGATCGTCTTCCAATACTCCGCCATGATCTCGCCGACTTCTTTCGTGAACATCAACCAGTCGACGGCGTCATCTTTGCGGGCGATGAAGTTGTCGAGGCTGTTCGCGCCTCCAAACGTCACTTTTCGCATTTATTTCTTCTTGTCTTTCAAACGCTTCGCGTCTTCTTCGGTCAACCCGAAAAACCCGGAGCGCGTACGCACAGTCAGCCCTGGTTTTTTGACGCGTGCTTTGATTTTGTTGAAACGCTTGTCGAAGGTTTTACTGCTCGGGCGATAGCCGATCAGGTAATAACCGCTCTGGTCATCGAGAATTTTGTCCAGTTGAAAATTGTTCTGATCATGGACCAGGAATCCACCGGTTTCTTCTGCTATCAGTGCCGCACCCTCTCGACGCGTAAGGATCTTCTGTGAACGAGCATGCAACTGGACCACGAACTGACGATTGCCTGCCGAACCCGCCGCTGGGCTATTGTCGTCCGCTGCGGTGAGACTGGTAGTCTGCAACCCACCGGCCTCTACCGTGTAGATGACTATCGAAGAACGAATGGCTATTTCCGAGAGCCGTCTTAACGAAGCGATGTAATTGTTTGCGACCGAATATTCCGGGCTGCTCTGAGTAATGTCCTCGCTGGGCCGTGAGAACACTTCATCGTCGCGCACGGGCATGTCGTCAGTGAACACGATCATGGATTTGCGTCCCGGCATCGAGCCCATTGCTTCGGCGATTGCTCGAAGTGAAAAAATGGTGTCCGTGACGCCCCCGACGCGATTGCCGCATCCTGTGCCCTCGGTACGCCGCTGAGTCTTCAAGCCGACACGGCTGCACTGGTACCACACCACCTCGTTCCAGGCTTGTTCGATTAGCGTCTTGTCGGTGGTAAAACGGGGCAACTCACGCCGTCCACGGCTGGTGCGAATAATCGCAACCAGATCGCCGGGGTCCATTTGCGTATCAATGAACGTACGCAATTGGCGCCTGACTTCAGTCATACTTTGCGCCGACAAACCATAGTCGTCGACGACCAGCGCGACGGTTCTTCTAGTCACATCGGCGGACTTGACCGGAATCGGCGGAGGGGAGTTGGGATCCAACGGTGCGTTCGGAACTGTACTGCTCGTTGGTGCAGTTCGTCCGGAGACATTGCTTGAGACGTTCGAGATGTAAGCGAAGCTGGTGATTTGCTGGCGGCGTCCGTCTTCGAAAATTTCGAAGTCTTCGGCCTTCAGGTCCGTGACCATCTTGCCGCCTTTAGTAACAACTGCGTCGATTTGAACGAGGTTGGTCGTGATTCTGACAACGTCTTCGTCGGACTTGGTCTGGGCCAACCCCGTCACGAAGACACACAACAACATAACAAACGCGAGGAGGAATTTCTTAATAAACACAGACTTCTAATTCCTTAACTATCTAAATTGCAGCGAGGAGTTTCTTCCATCTGACCCACGCTTCGTCTCGGGCTTTCTTGTTGGCTTTCCACTGGGCCAACGCCTTCTGATAATCGGCGGCGGCTTTGTCGTCGGCCTCCTTGTCGCCCTTCGGTTGCGGCGCGACTGGTTCGGGGGCATCGCCGGCGCGCATAAAACCGTGTCCCGAACCTTCGTAGGTCACCTGATCGAACGTCTTCTTCAGTTCGGCCATTGCTGCTGCTGTGGCGGGAAGAGTAGCGTTGATGCGTGCGTCGTTGCCGGCGTAGAAACCATAAATCGGCGCCACGATTTTTGCAAACGCAGCTTTGTCCGGCTGCCACGGATCCTGCCCCTGCCCGGTGGCCGAGGGCGCGGAGCCGTAGAAAACAAAACCAGCTTTAATGTTCGGATTGTTAGTCGCGTAGCGGAACGTTTGACTGCCGCCCCAACAATAACCCGCGACGACGACTTTGCTGTTCGCTGCCGGCAGTTTCGCAACGTAATTCGCGACCGCATTCAAGTCGGCAGTGATTTGATCGGGCGGAAGATCGCGAATGGCCTGCCCGACTGCGTTGCCGGTGAGTGAACTCGTACCGCCGCCATTCGGTCCCATGCCTGACAGCAGGTCGGGCGCGATTGCGATGTAGCCTGCTTCCGCCAGTTGATCGGTCAAACTCTGTACCCAGTCAGTCATGCCGAAGATTTCGTGAATGACAATCACCGCCGTCGCTTTGTTCTTCACTTCAGGGTAGACGACAAAACTGTTTACTTCACGCGCACCGTTCTTGACCTTCACCCATTCCTGATGCCGCGACGATTTGGCCAAACGTTGTCGAGCCCATTCCTGCGTCTCGTTGGTGTCGGTTGTGGCGGCCGGAGTACTGTGATGGTTCGAATGATTGGACGTCATGTCCTGCGCACAAGCCGGAATCCAGCAAAGCAGCAACAGCATTAACAAACTGGCGGTTGATTTCATCTTTTTCTCCGTTGGTTACTTGACGATCTCAAAGTCTATCCACTGTATGACCGGGGGCTGTTCCTTGCCTTTGACGGCTTTATCGGTGATCTCGAGTTGGAGATAGTAGTAGCCGGGCTCGAGATTCGCGCCGATTCGCAAGAGCTTGCTTACAAAGATTCGTTCCAGATCCGGTTGGTTCGCCAGATCCACTGGAAATTCCGGATACTCATAAACGCGTTTGCCGTCGCGGAATAGTTTGGTTTCGACCGTGAGGTTTGGACGCCCGAGCGCCGGATCGATCGCGGCGTTGTAAACGACGACGCCGAAGAATAAGTCGGTATTCGGGAAAAATCGGCGGACCGCAGGAGTCGCGGCGGCAACTTCCGTCGTCGATTCCGCTTCTGCGACGTCAGCCACGCCGCGCAAAACAATTCCCGAAAGCGCGAGTTGCTTGTTTTTCAGATTAGGCACTGCGACAAACTGTCCCGTCGCACCGATGCGCGACGACGCGACGTCACGGGCCGCTACGCGCACCTGGTAAGCACCAGGACGCTTCGCGGGCATGTCGAACCGGATGCGAATTCCTTCGCTCAACGCTCGCTGGTATGCCTGCTCTGGCAGACTGAAAACGCCGGTGTGCTGGATTTGATCGACGACGTTTCCGTTGGCCCCGAAGATCACGCCGTGCAACTCGACGGTCGCTTCGTATTTATCGTTCGTCTTCACGAAGGTGAGGTCTTTGGTGTTCAAATAAAGAAACGATCGGATCGCGGAGCCGGACGTCTTGTCGTTAGCGAAGAAGGCGGTGAACTCGATTTGAATGTCCTGCGCGCCGAATGGAGACATCAGCGCCAGGTTCGTCTTCGGCTGCGGCTTTCGCACGTCGTCTTCTTCGCTGTAACCGAAGAAGCCGTAACGCGTGCGTAGAGTCAGTCCCGAGCCCTTCACCTTCGCTGTAATGCGATGAAACTTTGCGTTGAAGGTCTCTTCCGAAGGCCGGTATCCGATGAGGTAGTAGCCGCTCTGCTCGTGAAGAATGCGATCGAGCTGGAAGTCGTTTGAGTTTCGGATCTGAAAGCCGCCGGTTTGACGCGACATCATGTCGCCACCGGCACGTCGATCGAAGAGCATTCGCGAACGGGCCGCGAGCAGCGCGTTCATTCTTTGAGTCAACTCGCGCGAAGTGCCGCTGATTCGATCTGCAGCCGTGATTCCCGTCGGTTGCAAACCCTGCGTGTCGATTGAATAGATCACGATCGAAGCGCGAATGGCTTTTTCGGCGATTCGTTGTAGCGCCATGACGCGCGTCATCGCATCGTCCCACGGAGCACTTGCGCCGGCATTGAAGAACGATGCGTCCTGACTTTCGATCGGCAAACTGTCGGACATGATCAGCAGCGACTTGCGACCGGGCAGTTCCGCCATGCCGTCGATGGTGTACCTCAGCGCGCGCATGGTCATAAAGAACGAGAAACCGCCGCACACCTGGTCGGTGGTCCCCAATTCGAGGATCGATTGTGCCGGCGGCAGGACGTTAATACCCGCGCGGCTGCAGTGGTTCCAGCGCAATTGGTCCACCGCGCGATTGAGCAGGCGTTTGTCGTTGGTGAATTGTTGCAGCGCGCCGATGCTGGTTCCGGTGCGGATGATGGCAATGAGATCGTAAGGCTGGACCTCTTCGTCGATGAACTTTCGCAACTGGCGACGGACGTCGGACATGCTTGGTGCGGAGAGTCCGAGATCGTCGACGACAATCGCGAGCGTGCGGCGCGGATCGTTGGGTTTTAGAGGTGGAGGTGGAACTGACTTGTCGCGATCGCCGGGCGCCGCGGCAGGTGAGGTTGCCGGAACGTTTGAGATGTAGGCGAAGCTGGTGATCGTCTGCTTGCGTCCGTCTTCGAAGATCTCGAAGTCTTCAGCCTTCAGGTTCGGGACGTTCTTTCCGTCCTTCGTGACAATCGCATCGATCTGCACGAGGTTCGTGGTGATTCGTACGACGTCGTCATCCGTTGTTTTCTGTGCGTGGACTGGGAAGAAAACACACAGCGACAAAATCAGCGAGAGGAACGCCTTTGTCTTCATGGGGTAGCCCCCTTCCGATCAGATTCCAGCCAAAATCTTTTTCCATCTGACCCATGCTTCGTCACGGGCCTTTTTGTTTGCCTTGTAGTTGGTCAGCGCGCGCTGGTAATCGGCGGCGGCCTTGTCGTCGGCTTCCTTGTCGCCCTTCGGTTCGGGCGCAACCGGTTCGGGCGCATCGCCCGCGCGCATGAAACCGTGACCGGCGCCTTCGTACGTAACGGGATCGAAAGTTTTATTCAGTTCCTTCATGAACTCGATCGTCTTCGGCAATGCGGCGTTGATGCGAGCGTCGTTGCCGGCGTAAAAACCGTAGACGGGCGCCGTGATCTTCGCGAGCGCTTCCTTGTTCGGACCTTCCTGACCGCCAGGAGTTGGTCCATAGAACACAAACGCCGCTTTGATCATCGAGTTGTTGGTCGCGAAGCGAAAAGTCTGTCCACCGCCCCAGCAGAACCCACCGACAGCGACTTTCCCATTCGCGTTCGGATGTTTCGCGATAAAAGTCGCGACGGCAGTCAGGTCAGCGGTAATCTGATCGGGAGGCAAATCTCTGAAGGCCTGGCCCACCGCGTTGCGATCAGGCAACGAGCTCGTCCCGCCGCCGTTTGGTCCCATCCCGGAAAGCATGTCGGGCGCGATCGCCAGAAAACCTGCTTCAGCAACTTGATCCGCGAGGCTTTGGACCCAGTCAGTGAGTCCCTGGTTTTCATGAATGACGATCACCGCGGTCGTTTTTCCTTTTTTCTCGGGATGCACGATGAGGCTATTCACTTCTCGCGTTCCATTCTTCACCTTGACCCATTCCTGTTTGCGCGTCGATTTTGCGAGCCGCTGCTTGGCCCAATCCTGTAGTTCGGCGGTTTCGGTATCGAGCGGCGCGGCGGGCGCGTGGTGGTGGCCACCCATCTCCTGGGCGTACAAGGATGTCGAGCAGAGAAACAATACGGCCAGTAGAGCAACTGTTTTCATAGCCTTCGGTCTCCCGTGATCTTAGATTTTCGGCGGAACTTTTAAGGGGCCCTTATTCTACATGTTCCGGGCGCACACCGATACCCACCATGTACCCCGGAAGGCGTTGCAGTATCGGGAACCAGCGAAACAGTTTGAGGAACCACGGCGCGGAGGTGAGTGTCGTTCCGAGTGCCCCAACGAGCACGCGCTTTTGGACGAACACCTGCATCGCCTGTGTAATCCGTGTGGGAAACAACCTGCGCTCCTGCACTCGCAGCAAATCATCAGTCGTGATGGACCTCGTTGCCAGTTTCTTTTTAAGGATGTTTGCTGTAGCCACGGCATCCTGAATCGCGAGGTTGATGCCGACGCCGCCTACCGGCGACATCGCATGCGCAGCGTCACCGATGCACAGCAATCCATCGCGATACCACTTCCGCAAGCGATCTACAGCGACAGTCAACAACTTCACCTGGTCCCAATCGTGAATCTCTTCGACACGATCGCGCAGAAACGATGCGATTGAAACAAGATCCTGACGAAACGGTTCGAGCCCGCGTTGTTTCAGCGCGTCGAAAGTTCCTTTGGAAATGACGAAACCGCATTGCCAGTAGTCGTCGCGGTTGAGCATCACCTTGATCTTGCCCGCGGCGAAACGTCCGATCACTTGCGTCGGATCGTCAGGTTTGCGTGAGAGGCGAAACCACAAAACGTCGATCGGCGCGCCGAGTACTTCGACTTTCAATCCGGCGCGTTCGCGAACTATCGAGCGACGGCCGTCGGCGCCGATCGTTAGCGTGGCGTAAATGTTGATAGGACCTTCTTTCGTTTCGGCGACCACGCCGGTAATTCGCCCGCTTTCTTCGATGAGATCGACGACTTCTGTTTCCATCAGCAAACGGAAGTTTGGATACAGCTTCGCGTGATCGCCGAGGAAGTCGAGGAAGTCCCACTGCGGCATGAAGACGATGAACTTGCACTTGGTTGGCAGGTGAGAAAAGTCAGCGAGCGGGATGCTGTCGTTGCCGATTTGTCCGGCCAGGCGATGCAGTCTCTGGTGTGGACGCTGGAGAAACTCTTCGAGCAGTCCGAGCTCGTGCATCAATTCCAGGGTTGAAGGATGGATCGTGTCGCCGCGGAAGTCGCGCAGAAAGTCGGCGTGCTTTTCAAGGACGATGACGTCGATGCCGGCGCGAGCGAGTAACAACCCGAGCATCATGCCGGCTGGACCACCGCCTGCGATACAGCAAGTTGTCGTTAACACGAGCGTTGCCTCAAGA